>JBGVOJ010000443.1:0-2122 GCA_045126415.1 Eubacteriales bacterium
CAACAGGATCCTCTCCGGTATAGCTCACATAGACATCGTATTCGATGTGGTGTACAAAAACCGCATCCCGATACCGATCGGAATGCCCCGGTCCTTCAAACGATATGTATTTCTCATAAACAGATACCACAAGATTGCAGAACCCGGCACGGACGGTCGGTACAGCAAACACCAGCGTCAAACCAAGAATACCGGCAATCAGTACCCACACCGCGACCCGCCGCAGAGACCGAATCCACCGAAACACATCCGTTTCTCCGTACTCCTTTTCCCACTTCCGGTAAGCCTTCCTCTCGATCTTCCGGTATTTCCCCGACAGCTGCACATTCCGCGGACATATCGATTCTATTGTACACAGTTCCTCCGTCACCGCGTCCGTGAATGCCCGTGTCAGAACAGCATCAAAAACCGCGTAATCCAGTGCCGGTTTACTCATCTTCCATTTCCTCCTTCAGCATTTCGATCAGCTTATGCCGCCCGCGGAAAATCCGGACACTTACATTCTTTTCGGATATCCCGAGAATTTCCGCGATCTCCCGCTCTTTGTATCCGGACACAAACTTCAGGTCACAGACTTCCCGGTATGTGTCCCCGAGCCTGTGGATGCACCCGATTAGCTTCTGATATCCGTCCTCCGTCATCACATAATCGATTGGCGGGCGTTCGTCGCTTTCCAGCACCGGCGGAATGTCCTCGAGTGACGTGCTTTCTTCGCGGTGCCGTTTCCGGAGCCAGTCGATCGCACAGTTCCGCGTGACGATGCAGACAAAACTTTTCGTCTGCACCGCCTGTGACAAATCGACCTTTTCCAGATTGGCGATGATTTTCAGGATCGCGTTGTGAACCACATCTTCCTCCACCTGATACTGCCCGACGTATTTCCGGGCGGTGTACATCATGATGTCAAGGTATGTATTGTAAAGAATGGTCAGTTTGTCCTGATCCTCCTCGGATGCAATATTGCATAAATAAAGGGCAAGTGCGTGCATGTTTCTGTTCCTCCGGCTTTATTGTGGTTTTCGTACGATGTGTTCGGCGACTTTTAGTAAGGTTTCTTTTGAAGTATTACTATCTAACGTAAAGATATTAGCATTATCGCTCCATACTAAACAATAACTGTTATCTACATTAAAGTAGGTCAAATATGCAATGTTACCATTTATTGTCACTTCCGTGAGTGTGGTCTGTTTCTTATTATTGTTAACTGAAACTTTTGTTTCACTTGCAGGTAAATAAGATACACATATATAAGTGTTATCTGTCGTATTTTCGAACCAATATTTTTGCCAACAATCATCTTGCCGTATCATCACATATTCTTCCGGAATATACCCAAACACATACTCCGGTGTCTCAATCAAATACCCATCCGAACCGGTTTTCATCAAAAGAAAGAGCAATACCACTCCAACAAAAGCAATCAGCAGTCCCACGCAGATGATCCACTTTCTTTTTGTGCGCTTTTTCTTCGGCAGAACCTGACTTTGTACCTGCACTGCAGGGACATCCGCAAATTCTTCCGCAACCGCTTCTTTAAACGCCTGTCCCAGAACAGCGTTGAAAATATCATCTTCCAGTGCTTTTTTCTTCATATTTCTATCCTTTCTCCGGTCACGGCAATCCGATCTCGAATGTGCCGCTGACCATCTCTTCATAGTCCACATTTTCCAGAATAAACGTCGTCGAACCATCCGCGTTTTCCTGTACTGTAAGCCACGGACGTACCCTTGACGACCGTCCCTGCGTGGAAACTGTCAGCTTCAGAATATCCGAAAGTGTCTTTCGGCATACCTCGGTTTCATATTGCGTAATATCATCCCATTCTGTCCGGCTGCATTCTTTTAACAGTTCATACAAGTCCCCGGACAATTTCGCATCTGTAGTGAGATACAGAGAAGTGTTGTATAACTCCGCGTCAAACCAGCGCGCACATCCGCTTGATTCGGCAATGCGGAAATCATAACCGCTGTCCCTCCGGAATGTAACGCTCATCGCGAGATCCCCGATCGTTTCCGGACAGTCATTGTCCGCTTCCCACAGTTTATATTTCCTGTTGTGTACATACAGAGCCGGATACTGCTCCGGTTCCACTCCCTCCGGAAGGAAGCATTCCATCGCAAAA
>JBGVOJ010000444.1:0-6313 GCA_045126415.1 Eubacteriales bacterium
CTCCGCCGCGAACGTCAGATCAAACAGGAAGAACTCGCCAATTTCGTCGGCGTTTCCGTACAGGCGGTTTCCAAATGGGAAAACGGCGGCATGCCCGACACCGACCTGCTCCCGAAAATCGCGGATTTCTTCCACATTTCCATTGATGCCCTTTTCGCCAGAGACATGATTGCAACCGGTTCTCTCTGGAATACACTGTTTGAAACTGTCCACAGTGTTCCCATGGAGGAACGGATGGAGAAAGCACTGGATATCTGTGTTCTTCTCGTCCACGCTCTCAGTACGGACGATCCGAATGAGGAAGCGGAGGACTTCACACTCGATGCAGATACGAACGCTCTGCTTTTCAGTGTACGAAACGGAAGAGGCGTTTCCACGGTTCACAAATCACGGAATTCCTCGTACTTTCTGCATCTTCCGCCGTTTGCCGACACGGACAAAGCTCTGTTCCAGAACAAAAACTATCCCGCACTGTTCCGCGATCTTTCGGATGAACCGTTCTTTAATGCCGTGCGCTTCCTTATGACACGCGAATCCCGCCGTTCTTTTACCCCGAAACTCCTGACCAGACAACTCGGCTTCAGCGAAGAAACCGCAGAAAATGTCCTGAACAAACTGCTTAGTTACCACCTGCTCGAAAAAGAAATCATCGAAATGGACGACGAAGAAACGGTTATGTACAAACCCAGCTACAGCACCGGTTTTATCGCTATGCTGAATTTCGCTAAGGAACTCCCGCACGTTTCCTCTGACGAACCCACCGAAAATTCTTTTGAAAAGTACGTCAATATAGATATCATCAAAGACTGACCAAAACAAAAAAGGCTTACTGAATTTCAAGTAAGCCTTTTCCTATCCCCTTTCTCAGTCCAAAAAGGTTTTTGGAAGGGGTTCGGGGAAACCTTCTTCCTCAAAAAAGGTTTCCCCGAGAAAAATCAATATTCTACATCGCACAGAGCCATGGTGAGCTTGACGCTTTCTTCCACGTCGGCCATGTCGATGGTTTCCACGCTGGAGTGGATGTAGCGGGTCGGGATCGAGATACAACCTGCGAGACAGCCGGCACCCGTCTGCTGCATGGACGAGGTGTCCGTGCCGCCGCCGGTGAGGATTTCAAACTGATGCTTGATCTTCTTGTCTTCCGCTGCCTTCTTCATGGTTTCCACGAGACCGCGGTCGCAGACAACGCTGGAGTCCTTGATCTTGATCGCCGCGCCGCCGCCGAGCTTGACTGCCATCGGAGCCGCACCCTGCGTGTCGCCGGTCGCCGTTACGTCGAGCGCGATGCCGATGTCGGGCATGATCGCGTATGCCGCCGTCTTGGAGCCGCGGCAGCCGACTTCTTCCTGTACCGTGAAGCAGAAGTAAATGTCGTTCTTCACGTCAACACCCTGCAGTCTCTTTGCCGCTTCGATGAGCACTACCGCGCCGATGCGGTCGTCCATCGGACGTCCCGCAACACGGGTACCCGCGAGCTTGACCACGTCGGAAACCACCGCGAAGGTGTCGCCGATCTTTACGCGGCGCTGTGCTTCCTTGCGGTTCTTCGCACCGATGTCAACAACATGTCCGCCGGCTGCATCCGGAACGAGCACGCCGCGCAGACCGCTTTCGAATACCACGTGGGTGAAGGAAGCGGAGGTGAAGTTGATACCGCCGAGGGTGTTGAAGCGGATGTAGCCGTTTTCTTCAATATAAGTTACGATAAAACCGATTTCGTCGATGTGCGCCGCGAACATGACCTTCTTCTTGTTTTCGCCGACACCTGCCTTGAATGCGATCAGGTTTCCCATCGCGTCGGTATGGAGAGAATCCACATAAGGTGCGATTTCTTCCGCAATCACGCCGACAACCGCTTCTTCACGACCCGAAACGGAAACCGGCTTCAGAATCTTTTTGGTTAAGTTAAACATAATGATCTCCTGTTGTTTGTATATAATTCAGTTCGATGTCTTATTTCATTTCCATCATGACTGCGTACGCGAGGTCGATGATGGAGAGCATGTCCGATTCCTTGACCACATTCGACGCGGTGTGGATATACTGCGTCGGAGCAGAAATCGCCGCGCACTTCGCGCCGACACCCGCCTTGTGGATGTAGCCCGCGTCATTGCCGCCGGCAACGTAGCACTTCGGCTGTGCCGGGATGTTGTGCTTCTTCGCGGTTTCAAGGACAAAGTCATAGACTTCGCGGTCGTAGATCGTGCTGCGGTCCATGAAGGAGATACAGCCGCCCGCGCCCTGCTTGGCAACGCTGCCGTACTTTTCACCCTTGGTTCCGTCAACGGCCGTTGCTTCGATGACGATGCCGATGTCGGGCTGGATCTTGTTCGCCGCGGTCTGCGCACCGGAAGAACCGATTTCTTCGCGGACGGTGAAGCAGAAGTAAACGTCGTACGGGAGCTTCACGTTGTTTTCGCGGAGTCTCTTCAGCAGCATGCAGAGGACGGTGCAGCCGAGACGGTCGTCGATCGCCTTGCCCTTGAGGAAGCTGCCGTCGGGACCGAAGCGTACGAAATCGGAACGGTACGTACCGAAATCGCCGGGAGAAACCATCTTTTCGGCTTCTTCCTTGTTCTTCGCACCGATGTCGATATAGAGAGCGTCAAAATTGCCGGAACCGCCGAGATGGGCGGGCTTCACGCCGAAATAGCCCTTGTACTGCTTGGTTTCGTCGCCGACAGTGACATTGCGTCCTGCGAGAGTCTTCGGGTCACGTCCGGAGAGAGCCGCGATCTTGAGGTAACCGTCGCCGTCGATGGACTTGATCATGAAGCCGACTTCGTCCATGTGCGCCGCGAACATCAGCTTGTCGATCTCGGGCTTGCCTTCCTTGGTTACGGGTTCTTCGTCAGGATCGGCGGAACGCGCGCAGTCGTCGGAACGGCGGTAAACGGCGATCACGGTGCCGAGACGGTCGGAAGTCACTTCATCCGCGAGGGGAGTGACGTATTCCTTGATGATATCCGCGACATTTCCTTCACAGCCGGAGGGACCGAACGCGAGGGAGAGTTCACGGAGAAGTTCTGTGGGAGTGTAATTTTCGTATTTGGACATCAGTTCGTACCCCCGATTTCTTTATCCTTCACGATTTCGCCGATGAGCTTGATGAAGGCTTCGGCGTCGTCGAGACAGAGCGATTCGTTGAAAGAGTGCATGTTTGCCAGCGGAATGCTGACAACGGCAACCGGAATACCCGCGTTGACGCAGTAAACGCAGGAAGAGTTGGTGCCGGTGGAGGTTGCTTCCACAACCTTCTTGTGCTTCATTTCGAGCTTGTCCGCAAGAGCGATGATCTTTTTGGTGAGTTTGCGGTCAGTCACAGCGGAAAGGGAGATCATGGGACCTTCGCCGAACTTGCCGCCTTCGTCACCGGACACACCGGGAGTCAGCGCAAAGTTCACGTCGGTGATAATTGCAAGTTCCGGTTCGATCACGAACGCCGCACGTCCTGCACCGCCGCCGCCGACTTCTTCGCCGGAGGACAGGGTGATGTAGACGTCAAACGCGAGTTCTTCGGCGGGGATCGCGTCAACCGCGCAGATCAGACCTGCCGCACACGCCTTGTCGTCAAAGCCGCGTCCGGTGATGCGGTTGTTCGGGAGATCGTCGCCTTCGTTGTAGTAGCCGACGGGAGTTCCGAGGGGAACGAGCTTTTCCGCTTCTTCCTTGGTACGGCAGCCGATGTCGAGGAGAAGATCCTTCCATTCGGGGGTCTTGTTGTCCGTAGCAAGATGAGGAGCGAGGCACGCGAACATGCCGTAGAGTTTACCGGACGGCGCATAGACCCACATATCCGATGCGGGCAGGAGCTGACGGTCGATGCCGCCGACGGAGATTACGCGAAGATAGCCTTCGTCGGTGACTCCGGTAACGATCATGCCGACTTCATCAAAATGCGCGTCGAGCATGATGCGCGGAGCATCCGGATTCGCGGATTTTTTTACAAGGACGATATTTCGCGCGGGATCGCAGTACATATCGTCGAAACGGTCGCCTACGAGGGCTTTCACGTCCCCGAAAGCACTCCGTTCACAGCCGGGGATCGACATGATCCCGCAAAGCTGCCGGAGCAGAGTTTTGTATTCGAGCATATTTTCCTCCGTTTTTTTATTACGGGGAGTTGCCGGTAAAAAAGTTTTTAAAAATTGTTTTCCCCCGGGCCCCTTTTCAAAAACTTTTAAACAAATGGATGGACGAGGTACGGTGCGGATTGTCAGAAGGACATGACGAGGTCTTTGAAGTGACGTCCGCGTACCATGAAGTTCGGGAATGCGTCAAACGAAGCTGCCGCGGGGGACAGAATCACCGTGTCGCCTGCCTTTGCCGCTGCACGTGCGTCTGCGACTGCGCCGTCGAACGAGGGATTTCTGATGATTTTCAGTCCCCTTGCTGCCGCATCGGCGTAACCGGGTGCATTGGTTACTGCCGCATAGACTTTTTCCATCGTCGCGCCGGTGAGGACAAGTGTATGGACGGTGGATGCGAAGACGGTATCCGCAAACGGTGTATAATCGAGGTTTTTGTCCGAGCCGCCGACGATCAGCACCACCGGACGGTCATCAAGTGCGGACAGCGCCGCCGCCGTACGGGTGGGAGACGAGTCGATCGAACCGTTGATGTAGGTCACGCCGTCGAGTTCGCGGACAAATTCGAGACGGTGTTCCACGCCGCCGAATGTCCGTGCGATTTCACGTACGTCTTCATAGGAAACCTTGCCGTGCGTAATGGCAACAGCAGTCATGAAATTGGCGGTATTGTGGATGCCGGGAAGGCGGATATCGCTCCGCTTCATCACTTCACACACACCTTCCCCGGGAAAGTTCGAGTAAATCACGCCGCCGTCGAGCCAGACCGCACTGTCGATGTCACGCAGGACGCCGTCCGGAAGCGGTGACAGCGAGAAGAACGTGACGGGGGTATCGGTTTTCTGCATCTCATACGCCGCTTCGCGGGTAAGGTCGTTGTCGTAATTCAGGACGGCGCGTCCGCATTTCGCGAGCAGGCGCTTTTTCGCCCGGACGTATTCGTCCATGTCCGTATGCCAGTTGAGGTGGTTCGGGGACATATTGGTAATCGCCGCGACTTCCACGGGGGCATCGACCGTCATGAGCTGGAAGCTCGACAATTCGACCGCGCAGACATCGTCGGACGTGATTTTCGGATAACGGTGCAGAAGAGGCTCGCCGATGTTGCCGCCGAGGAAGACGTGTTCCTTCCCCAGACCCGCTTCGAGCAGGAGGGAGGTGATCGTCGTCGTGGTCGTCTTGCCGTCGCTGCCGGTGACGGCGTACACGGGACAGGGTTCGAGCGCCAGGAACATCTCCATTTCAGACGTCAGGGCCGAACCGTGATTCACGGCATCGACGAGTTCCGGCAGGTCGGGCCGGATACCGGGAGAACGGAAGACAAGGTCTTCGCGGATGTTTCCGAGATAGTCTTCCCCGGTGATCAGTTCCGCACCCAGTCCGAGCAGCTTCTCCGCCGCCTCGCCGAGTTCCTCCGGAGACTTCTTATCGCGCACGGTCAGCTTTGCCGCAGACACGGACGCGACTTCTGCCAGCGGCATATTGGACACACCCGCGCCGAGCAAAGAGACGGTCTTTCCGCGGAAGAGATCGTCAAGTGATATTTTCATTGAAAACTCCATATACTTGTTGTGTCATGATACATATACATATTATATACCAAGTATCCCCGTTTGGCAATAGATTTCCGATGGTTTCGCACAAATACACAGTGAAAAAACGCCCATCAACCACGCACCAAACCCGACGGAGCCGCATATCCTGCAGACAAAGGGCTGCCGAAAAAATCGCGGAGGCATGTTTAAAAAACGGGAGTGCAGCCAATACTATGGATGTGAAGAGAGAAGTCTCAAAGAGAGAAAGGAATGAATCAAATTGACAATCAGACGGGGCGATATTTATTACGCGGACCTGAGTCCCGTAGTCGGAAGCGAACAGGGCGGCATCCGTCCGGTACTCATCGTGCAGAACGACGTCGGCAACAAATACAGCCCGACCGTGATCGCGGCGGCCATCACCAGCCGGCTCGGAAAAGCCAAACTGCCGACCCACATCGACATATACGCCGACCAGGTCGGTCTTCAGAAGGACTCCGTCATCCTTCTCGAACAAGTACGTACCATCGATAAACGCCGCCTCGGCGAAAAAATGGGTCACCTCGACCCCGCCACCATGACCGCCGTCAACAACGCCAACACCATCAGTGTGGGGCTGATTGTGGAGGAATGTGGTTTTTCGGGGAATTTTTTTGGGGAAGGAACTTTTTTAAAATTTTCCTTCCCCAA
>JBGVOJ010000445.1:0-4083 GCA_045126415.1 Eubacteriales bacterium
GCTAATTTTCGATTAGCAAAAAACAGATTTCCATTAGCAGAATTCTCATTTTTGTTCGAGTCCGATTAGCAAATATACATCCGGTATGCATTTTCGCAATATCCTCCTTACGGGATGCCAAGAAACGCAAAAAAGTGCCGAAAATTCATCATTTTCGGCACTAAAAGCGTCCCTGGGCGGAATTGAACCGCCGACGTTTCGCTTAGGAGTACTATACCCGCTCTTTTTCAGGTTATCCTTATATATCAGAAAAAGCGTGAAAAAACGAGAAAACAAGAGAAAAACAGAGATAACGTTTGTTTTGTATATCGCTTGTTCTTATGCTGTACTCTGCAGTTTTACGGATTCATATTAGCAAAATATTAGCACGATTTTTTATCATATTTTTGAAACTTCTGGCGACCTATCTTCAATTCAATATTTATATGAACAAGCAGTACCGTTGTGCTGCTTGTTCGTTTTGCATAAGTGATATCTATTTCACCTGTCGCGCCATTACGCGGCATTTCTTTCCGCAGAATGCGATCCCGTATTCATAGATCGTTTCGAATTCATATTCCAGCATCGTGTTGGTGTACTGATTATCCTCGACCTGCTGTAATGCCGTTTCGCAGATTTCCTGCAGTTTTTTGCGATCCTTAGTTTCCTTCAGTTCGATCACAAATCCGATGGAACCGTCGATGGATTCTGCGGAGATGTCGCACCGTCCGGTACCGGTCTCACGGTTTGAGTGGACATACCAATCCGTACAGACGGTCAGCAAGGCGAGCAGGAAGCCGTGGTAGAATGATTCATAAGCATCATGATAGCTGATGCAGTCGAGCAGTTGTTTGTTCAGGAACTTTTCAACAGTTTCCGCATCGCCCGTTTTGAATGCAGTATAAAGCTCACTCAGTTTCTCAATATTTGACGCAGATTTTTCCTTGAACCACGCCATGACCTGCTGTACGAAAATCCGCTGTACTTCCTTGTTAGGCAGACGGAGGTAGTATTCCGTCAGTTCGCTGTCCTCAACTTCTTCCGTAAAGGTAAGATAACCTGTCATGAACAGCAGGCTCCAGATGTTCTCCATGCTGTCGTAAATCTCATTGTAGGTGAGTTGTTCATTGATGACCTTGCGGATCGGTTCACCTGCAATCAGCTTTTCAATCTGCATCTGCTCCGTTCCGCGCGGTGCACGTTCAATCAGAGTTTTGATGAAGGCGTTGCCGCTGGTGTTCATCCAGTATGTTTTCGGCTTCAGTTTCGGATTTGACTGTACATCATAGCAGTAGTTGATGACATCCCACGGGCAGTAGATTTCCTCGTTCCCGAAACGGTAGCCATCGTACCATTCCTTTACGACCGGCTTTTTGTCAGTGAGGTTGTAGTACGCAAGAAGTTCGTCCACTTCCGGTTCTGTAAAGCCGAAGTATTCGTCATAGTTTACGTCGGTAATGGAGTGAACTTTGAGATTGTTCAGACCGGTGAAGATGCTTTCCTTGGAGATACGGAGACATCCGGTCAGCACGGCGAACTGGAGGTATGGATTCGTTTTAAGTGCCTGTCCGAACATCGAACGGATATAGCTGACCATTTCGTTATAATATCCGTTCAAATGTGCGTGATTCAGAGGAACGTCGTATTCATCGATCAGGAGAATGGCTTTGGTGCCGTAATGCAGGTTCAGCAGATAACAGAATGTTTTCAGAGAATCCATTACCTCCCCATCGGAAGCGGTTCCATCCATCAGCCTGCTCAACTGTACTTTATCCAGCTCGGACATTTGCTCACTTTTCAGAAGATATGCTATATCTTTTGCAGCATAACTGATATTCTTCCGCATCTGCACACAGGCACCTTCAAACGTGGGCGCGACGATATCCTTGAACGACACGAACACCGTCGGGTGCTTCCCCATGTACGCGTCACATACTGCCTTTTCTTCCGTGATTGCCAGTCCGTCGAAGATGGATTTGTCTCCGATAACACTGAAAAACTCGTCCAGCATACTCATGGTGAGAGTCTTTCCGAACCGGCGCGGACGTGTGAACAGGTGGACATCACTCGCATTGGTCACGATTTCTCTGATGATGGATGTTTTATCGACATAATATGCGTTGTTTTCCCTTAACTTCCGGAACAGATCGGTCCCGATCGGAAGCGGCTTCAGAGACATTGCGTTCACCTCACAATATTGGTATTCATTGCATAAATTATATCATGATTACAGCTTTTTGGCAAGGGTGAGACTGAAACAAATCCAACCCTCTGATATGGCGATATTTCGGAAAACTTCACTTCCCTCCAAAAAAATTTAACAGTCAGCACGGTTATCTTTACTTTTTTCCACTCTCACATCGCAAGTTCAATATAATGTGTTCACCCTTTTAGTTGTTTTATTCTGCACATCAATTGTCTGGTAGTACTTTCATTTTTATTGTCAGATTCAGTATCAGTTTTCTCTTCCACACTATAACTAGTGATATACGCAAGTTCTTTCAGTCGCTCACACAATTTGGTGTTATTTTCTGAGAAAGGAATATATATCTGACGCCTTTGTGACCTATCATTGAACTGATTATATGGGGTTCCTAATTCCATTAATTTTGCGCCAATTGAATTTTCATCAAGCAGAACAAGATTATCATACATCAACTGCATCTTTAAAGCTATACTACTGGAAATATTCCAGGCAGCTTCAAAGATTGATATGTCAATAGAAACAGGCAGTGTGCTTAATTGTTGTGCAACTCGAGTCGACATATGACTTACACCGAATTTATCAAATAAATCTTGTATCAGAGCCACATTGATATATTGGCTTAAAACAAGTTTTTCGAATATATCAATATCAATAGTGATATGTTCAATTAAATGGCTATACTCGGTTTGGTTATTCGCAATGAAATCATAACACAATTCTGGGTAGAAATTTTGGAGTTCGGCATATCGTTCCTCAGAAAAGGAAAAATAATGACAACTGATCATTGCAGATACAATATTATGAGTCAGAATCTCAAAGGAAAGGCTAAATACTGACATTTTAATGTACGGAAGAAGTCTGATCAGTACAAGTTCGTCTATGTTCTCCGTAATAAGTTCTTTTATAAATTTATCGTGAACACATGTTGTACTACAGGAAATCAAAGACTCAGAATGTTGCTCAATATATGTTATGAGCTCTGGAAGTAATCCAAAATTTTCCCAATAAAAAATAATATTTTCCCAACATTCCTTTACTTTATTTTCAAGCAATAAAGCATCCCATAAGATTTTTACTTCAGTTTGCTTGTCGTCGACCAAATCATAACAACACTGTTGAAAATTATCAAGACAGAATTCTTCATGCTGTATAATTTTTACGCATAATTCAGTGTTGTCTATGCATCGGTTCAGCAAATCGAGAATTGCTTCATTATCTTCATACGTATTGAATTCCCTGAGAACAATATTCTGAACATAATCCTCCAGATATTCATGGATATATTCAATCAGCGGGGTATAATTCAATTTGTTTACTGTAGTATAGTTTTGTGTATCAATCTGATCACAAAGTGAAGGTTCTTTAAATTCCGTTATCCGATTTATCATGAAACTATTCAGTGTATAATGCCTGTGTGCAAAAATATAAACCAATATTTCTGACGGAACTCTATCGATATTTACCCTGCTGAATGTAATATCAAGTGTTTCTATTACATCAATCATACGTTTAATTCCAATGGAATTAAGCTTTTGAAGAATATCCTCATTTTCTTCAAAAGTACGATTTACCGTTCCCTTTGAGTTCAGAGCAACAATACTTTCTATTTCAGAATATGAAAGTATCAAATCATAATAAATAATTTTTCGTTCATAGGTTAGTTGTGTATTGGAATAAATATGATCCCACATAGCTGACCATTTTGAAGTGAGAAATTGAATAAATAATTCCCTATTAATAATTTCATCAAGGTATTCATCAATAAACTTCCAGCAATCTGCTGATCCAGTTGCTAAAAATCCAATCAAGTGCTGAAGTTCAACAGAATCGGACTTATGCTCAAGTAAATGATTGAGAATATTGATGTTGAGTATTTCCTTCTGTTCAAATTCGTGAAG
>JBGVOJ010000446.1:0-3400 GCA_045126415.1 Eubacteriales bacterium
TGTGAACGCTGCCGCGATCTCACAGCGTTTTTCGTCGGGGAGGGTGTCGCTTTTTGCCTTCTGCTTTTCGGTGTGGATGTAGTTGATGACGGCGGTTTTGAGTCCGCTGAACGAGAAGTCGAGGGTGTCGTCCGCAACGGCGGGAGACGGGAATTTCAGCGCGTTTTTCGCTTTGGGATCGAACATTTCCATTCCCTGTGCGGCTAATTTGTCCATCGCGGCGCCGCCGGGGTAGGGAAGTCCCATCACGCGTCCGACTTTGTCGAAGGCTTCGCCGCAGGCGTCGTCGCGGGTACCGCCGATTTCGGTGAAGGTTGCGTAATCGGAAACTTCGTACAGAGATGTATGTCCGCCGGAAACGACAAGCGCGAGATACGGGGGCTTGAGTTCGTCGTTTTCGAGGTAGGCGGCGGCGACATGTGCTTCGATGTGGTTGACGGGAATGATCGGGACGTTCAGGGTCATCGCGAGGGATTTTGCGAAGCTGACGCCGACGAGAAGGGAACCGATCAGACCGGGCGCGAAGGTCACGGCGATGGCGTCGATGGCGGAGAAGGAGATTCCGGCAGTCTCAACGGCCTCGCGGGAGACGTTCGAGATGGCTTCGCAGTGCGCACGGCTGGCAATTTCGGGAACGACGCCGCCATAGAGCGCGTGTATTTCGATCTGGGACGAAACGACATTCGAGAGGAGCGTGATCTTGTCGTCTTCGGCGCGGATAACCGCCGCCGCCGTTTCGTCGCAGGAGCTTTCAATGGCAAAGATGTACATAGGAAATGAAGTTTCTTGGGGAAAACTTTTTTGGAAATGAAGTTTTCCCCAAACCCCTTTCAAAAAACTTTAATCTGGGTATGGGTTCGGGTTAATCCACGGCGATCGTTTTGCGCATGACGATGGCGTTTTCGACCGGTTTGATATAATAGCGTTTGCGGATGCCGAGGGTTTCGAAGCCGTTTTTGTCGTAGAGATGGCGTGCGGCGGCGTTGGACTCGCGGACTTCGAGATAGAAATCGCGGACACCGTTGGCGGAGCCTTCGGACAGCATGGCGTCCATGAGCATCTGACCGATGCCGTTTTTGCGTGCGGAGGTACGGACGGCAATGTTGAGAATCTCGCCTTCGTCGCCGTACCACATGAGGCAGGCGAATCCGGCGACGTTCTGCGCATCGTCCACGGCGGCGAACACGGTGATGTTCGGGGATTCAAAGGCTTCCTCAAAACTCTTCTCGGACCACGGACAGGTGAAGGCTTCGTTTTCGATCTCAAGAATAACGGGAAGCATCACGGGATCGGCGTGAAGGATGGTCATTTTTCTTCTCCTTCCGGACTGACTGTGTCAAAGCCGAACGCCGTACGGAGGGCACGGTCGATATCGGCGAGGCAGGCTTCGTAGCGTGCGGGGGTTCCGCCGAACGGATCGGAAATTTCGGTCGGCATGACGGTGATTTTTGACGCGTACACGGGGAAGCGGAGCATGAGCTGCATCGCGTGGGACGAGGTCATTCCGACGACGACCGCCGCGTTTTTGATCATATCTTCCGTGACATTGCGGGAGACGTGGGATTTATAATCGTTGTCCGGTTTCCGTGAGGGAACGTCCGCTTTTTCGAGGGCAAGGACGGCGCCCGCCGAGATGGGGGAACCGTCCGCCATGAGTCCGGCAGAGACGGCATGGCGCGTGAGACCGGCATAGCGGTCATTGAAGAGAGCGGCGCACATGGGGGAGCGGCAGGTATTGCCGGTGCAGACGAAGAGGACGGTATCCTTGGGGAGGAGATCGCCGTCGGTTTTCAGGGGGAGGGTATCGAGTTCGGGGGACATGAGGACTTACCGCCTTTCTTCGGAGGTGATTACGGCTTTGCGCTGGGGACGAAATCCGCGAGTGCGTCGCCGATCATAACGCTGTGCTTGGTGTTGCGGTCATAGAGGAAGATGCCTTCTTCGAATTCGCCGTAGGTGAGGTTGTAGTAGATGTGCGGATATTTTTCCTCGGAGTAGAACTTGAGCTCGTAGGTTTTGTAAGCGTCGATGAGGGGCCATTCGGCGTAGGTGCCGTTTTCGAAGGTATCGATGATGCCGTCGATCACGGTCCGGTCATCAACGGTGACGATGCTGACGGTGACGCTCTCGCCTTCGGTGACAAAGATTTTATTGGGTTCAAGTTCCGAGAGGGTAGGCAGGGTGGAGTCGTCGGAGTAGAAAATGGTGGTGGCACTTCCGGCGTACGCCTGCGTGAGCCATTCCTTGGGGTCGAGCCCCTTGATTTCGTAGAGGGTCATGTCGGACTTTTCGTAGTAACCGTAGGCTTCACCGACGGAGACGGGTTCGTAATTGGTAGGCGCGGGAGTATAGGCAAGGCCGAGACGCTTGTTGATCATCTGGCCGTCTTCATATTTGAGGTTGACGAGCGTGCCGGAGCAGGACGCGAGGGAGAGAAGAGCGAGTCCGAGGGCCACGCCTTTTGCAAATTTGTTCATGAAATGGTAACTCCGTTCATAGAATTGGATATCAGTATCCCATTTTTCCGGAAAGGCTGTCGTCGTCGGCGATCCATTCGGCGGTATCAATGACGCGGTAGGTGTCCTTGGTATCGCGGATGCAGACCTGTGCGATGCCGGCATTGAGAATCAGCCGTTTGCACATCATGCAGGAATTTGTTCCGGCAACGACGGAGCCGTCGGCGGGATCGGTGCAGCACATATACAGCGTCGAGCCGAGCATATTCTCACGGGATGCGGCAATGATGGCGTTCGCTTCACTGTGCACCGACCGGCAGAGCTCATACCGTTCACCGCGCGGAATCCCGAGCTGTTCCCGGTAGCATCCGATGTCACAGCAATTCTTCCGCCCGCGCGGCGCACCGTTATACCCGGTGGAAATGATGCTGTCGTTCTTCACAATGATGGCGCCGTACCGTCTGCGCAGACACGTACTGCGTTCCGAAACGGTTTGGGCAATATCAAGGTAGTAGTTTTCTTTTGTAACTCTTTCCATAAATCGTTTCTCACATTATTGTCAGGATGTTTTTTGATATACACAATTATTATACTATATCCCTTATGAAAAAACAAGGGAGATGTGTGAATTTTGGGGGATTACAGTGGGGGAGGGAGTGCGGATTGTTTGTTTAGGGGAAACGGTCGCTTTTTGAAAAAAGCTCCGCAAAAACTTCAATGGGAGACACGAAGGGTCTCCAGTAGCCGGTTTGTGAGGTTGATATGATTTAGAAGGGGGAAAAGGAGGGATTTTCGGTGGAGTACGGTTGAAATTTGTTAGACCTGTAGCCATATAGTCATAAAAGTCACGAGGAAGGGTGGAGCGACTTCTCAAAACTTCGTTTTGTTCAGCACAGACCCCTTCCGTCTCCATGATATCGTGCGCCGCGTTACAATTCAGCTAC
>JBGVOJ010000447.1:0-10834 GCA_045126415.1 Eubacteriales bacterium
CTTGACTCCGACGGTTCCATCGGTTTCGTAAAGAAATCCGACGGAAGATATCTCTGGAACTACAGTGCAGCTTCTACTGGTTATGCCGGAACTTCTGATCTCGTACTGGCTAATTTCACTTGTACTGTAGACGCAGACTGCACCAGTGGTGATAAGACTGTTTCCATCGTTATTGATGCACTTACTGACAATGTAACGCTGTCTTCTCTTACTGCTGATATTACTCCCGCAACCATCACCGTAACTGCCACTTCCTCTCCTGCAACTGCAATTACTCTTGTCCCTACTACCCTCAATCTTATCGAAGGTACCACCAAAACCCTCACAGCAACCCTTACTCCTGCCGATTCCACCGACAAGATCACATGGATATCCTCCGATGAATCCATCGCAACTGTCGATGAAAACGGCGTAGTAACTGCTGTTGCGGAAGGTACAGCAACCATCACCGCAAAGGCAAACGATACTGTTTCCGCAACCTGCACAGTAACGGTTGAAAAAGCTGCCTGTACCCACGAAAATATAACCACCCATCCCGCCGTCAGTTCTACTTGTAATACTCTTGGCAACAATCTGTATTATACCTGTAATGATTGTCCGAAGGTATTCAAGGCAGACGGCATCACGGAAACAACGGTAGAAGCTGAAACATTCACCGAATATGGTGATCATGTAGAAGCAACTCCCGCGACCTGTACCACTCAGGCAATCTGTGACGTATGCGAGAAACCTTACGGCGAATTGAAAGCACATGAATTCACCGAACAGCTTGAAGATACAGATCATCTCGCTTCTGTCGGCGACTGCCAGACCCTCAAGACCTACTATTATGACTGTGCAAACTGTGACCTTAAGGGTACCGAAACCTTTGAAGGTACTATCTACGGCGAACATAGCGTCTCTGAAGCATGGACAACCGAAAACGGTAAGCATTATCATGAATGCACTGTAGACGGCTGTGATTACATCGAAGATAAAGCTGAATGTGACGGCGGTACTGCCACCTGTACTGCTTTGGCTGTATGCTCGGTTTGTCTGAAGGAATACGGCGAACTTGCAGACCACGACTACAAGAACGAATGGAATCAGGGTGATGCGAACGGACACTGGCATGACTGCGAGAACTGCTCCGCTCATGATGACCAGCAGGAACATATCCCCGGTGCAGAAGCAACTGAAGACACTGCACAGACCTGTACCGTATGCGGCTATGTAATCACTCCTGCTACCGGACATATCAAGCATACCGCTGACACATCCAAGTGGCTGTTTGATGGAACCTCCCACTGGCATAAGTGCATCGGCTGTGATGAAAAACTTGATATTACCGAACATCACGGCGGTACTGCAACCTGCACTACTCAGGCTGTCTGTGCTGACTGTCTGCAGCCTTACGGCGAACTGAACGCACATGAATTCACTGAAAAGCTGAAAGATGCAGATCATCTCGCTTCCGCAGGCGACTGCCAGACCCCCAAGACTTACTATTATGACTGTGCGAACTGTGATCTCAAGGGAACCGAAACCTTTGAAGGTACCACCTACGGCGAACATAGTATCTCTGAAGCATGGACAACCGAAAATGGCAAGCATTACCACGAATGCACTGTAGACGGCTGTGACTACTTCGAAGATGAAGCTGAATGTGCAGGCGGTACCGCCACCTGTACAGCTCTGGCTGTATGCTCGGTTTGTCTGAAGGAATACGGTGAACTTGCAGACCACGACTACAAGAACGAATGGAATCAGGGTGATGCGAACGGACACTGGCATGACTGCGAGAACTGCTCCGCTCATGATGACCAGCAGGAACATATCCCCGGCGCAGAAGCAACCGAAGATACTGCACAGACCTGTACCGAATGCGGTTATGTAATCACTCCCGCTACCGGACACATTACCCATACCCCGGATGAATCTGAATGGCTTTACAATGCAGATCAGCACTGGCATAAATGTGTCGGCTGCGATATGAAGCTTGATGTGGACAACCATACTGGCGGCACTGCAACCTGTGAAGCCAAGGCTGTTTGTGAAGTCTGCGGACATGCTTACGGTGAACTGGCTGCTCATGTTGATGAAGACGGCGATGAACTCTGCGACGAATGCGGCGGTGATATGCACAAGCATTCCTATGCAGAAGAATGGTCTATGAATGCTGAAAAGCACTGGCATGAATGCGAATGCGGTGACAAGGCTGATGAAGCGGTACATACTGCCGGCAAGTGGATTGTAGACAAGGAAGCTACTTCTGATACAGAAGGTCAGCGTCATATCGAGTGTATTGTCTGTGGTTATGTCATGGCGATTGAAAAGATCCCTGTAACCGATACCGGATTCGATTATGATGAATGGTACTGGCACATGATGATTCTTATGAATCAGAAGTACACCATCACTGCAAACGCCGGCGAAGGTGGTTCTATCTCCAACGAAGGCAAGACCACTGTGAAGTACAGCAACAACATTACTTATACCATCACTCCGAATGAAGGCTACGAAATCGAAGCAGTTTATGTTGACAATGTTGACATAGGCGCAGTTGAATCCTACACCTTCAAGAGAGTCACCAAGGATCACACCATTTACGCAGTATTCGCAGAAATCGAAGAAGAACCCGTTATCGAAGAATCCATCTATGATGATGTTGATACGGACGACTGGTTCTGCGACGATGTTGTTTATGTTACCGAAAACGGTCTCATGAACGGTACCGGCGACAACAAGTTCTCTCCCGATGTGAACACCACCCGTGCGATGATCGTTACCATCCTGTGGAGACTGGAAGGCGAAGCTGAAGCGGCTGACGCTGGCTTCACCGATGTTGCCGCTGATATGTGGTACACCGAAGCAATCGACTGGGCTGCCGCCAACGGTATCGTGAACGGCTTCGGCGACGGTACCTTCGGTCCCGAAAAGAACATCACCCGCGAACAGGTTATGGCTATCCTTCACCGTTATGCAGCTTACAAGGACTGGGACGACGGTGTAGCGGTATCCATGATTCCTCAGTTCGATTGCAGCGTATGGGCAGAAAACGATGTAAACTGGGCAGATATGAACGGTCTGCTGGACAATCTCGGCGTTAATGTTACCGACATGACCGCTGAAGCTGACCGTGCAGAAATCGCAGCATATCTGAGACGGTTCTGCGAAAATATCGCGGAATAAATCAAAATAAGGCAGGGGGCTGTCGCAAGTGCCCCACAAAAAAACAAGCAAAATAAAAAGCACACAAACCCAAGGGTGGAGCAAAATCCATCCTTTTTGTGTACCTGCGCAAATATTTACATTAAATCAAGCTACATCCACATCAAACAAAGCCACGCCAAATCGTCCGGTTTCCAGTCTATTGCAAAGTTTACGGATATTGTACGCAAATGCCAGCAGGAAAAACTGTGTCTCCGTCTTCCGTTTTCCCCGTGTGAGAAATTTCCGGAATCCATAATCTTCCTTGATGACTCCAAATGCTCCTTCCACCTGTATCGATCGGTTTACACGGAGTTTGATTCCCTCAGGTGTGTTGATCCGTTCTGCCGCTTCCCGTTTCTGTCTGGCAAAGGTCTGGGAAAGAGATATCTTCCGGTTCTCATACTGACCTTTGAAGCATTTCTCACGATGCGGACAACCTGTACAGCTTTCGCAGATGTAGTTCTGCTTGGTGGTAGTATATCCGTTGTCACTCTTTCGATGGTTATCGTATGCATGTATCAGTTTCTTTCCGTTCGGACAGGTAAAACTGTCACTTTCCGGATTATACGGCATGTTTTCCACACGATAGATATCCTTCCTGAACTTCCGCGTCTTTCTTACCTCATAATCCGCAGGCTTGATGTATGCCTTCTGTCCGTTCTGTTCCAGATAGGTGTAGTTTTCCTCACTGGCGTATCCTGCGTCTGCGGTGATATTTTCGATCCTGTGCCCGGACTTCTCCTGTACTCTGTCCAGAAAGGTCGGAAGGGTTGTGGTGTCCGTAGGATTCGGGAACAGTCCCAGTCCGATGATGTATTCGCTCTCTACGCCGATCTGCACGTTGTACGCAGGCTTCAGCTGTCCGTTCTGCATATGGTCTTCTTTCAGACGCATGAATGTGGCGTCATGGTCGGTTTTGGAGTAGCTTTTTCTGCTGCCGAGGGTTGTCTGATGTTTTTTGTAGCCTTCTTTTCTCTCGTAGAAGGATGTGAGAAGCTCGATATCCCTCTGCAGCTGTGTTTTATGCTTCCCCTTTCCGCTGACAAAAGTGAGATTCACAAGTTCTGCCAGCTTCATCAGGTGAGTAAGACAGTCTTCCAGAGATGTATCCACAAACAGATCATACCGCAGAGCCACTTCCGGTACTTCTTTGGCGATGCGTACTTCCAGTTTCTCAAGCTGTTTTGCCACTGCTTTTGCCCACACAAAGGTGTACCGGTTGGCATTGGCTTCGATCTTTGTGCCGTCCACAAACATATTTTTGTAGGACAGTTCCCCCATCTGATACAGCTTTTCCGTCAGCTGATAGAACAGATCTTCCATCACACCTGTCAGGCGTTCATTCTGGAATCTGGCGATGGTACTGTGATCCGGCACGGGCTCATTCTGCAGAATCCACATGAATCGGATATCGTGACGGCAGGCGGATTCGATATCGCGGCTGGAATAGATTCCGTTCATGTAGGCGAACACGAGAAGTTCAAACATGGTGCGGGGATCTATCTTTCTCCAGTGACGGAGATATGCGGCATACAGATCGGTGTAGTCCAGCTCATCGCAGATCTCGATCAGTTTGCGTACAGGAGCGTTTTCGTCGATTCGGATTCCCAGATCCAGTGGAATTACTACTTGATTTCTGTTTCTCATTGTGGTATACTGTACCTGCTTTCCGGTAGGATTTTGTTCGCAACTCTATTATACCACGAAAGCAGCGACCGGGCTATCCTTTTTCGGATAACCCGGTCGTTTTTTGTTTTGCGGGGGCGTGTTAGTGCGACAAGCCCTTGTTGTTCAGAACAAACAAATCATAAGCCCCCTGCAAGGGCGCACTTCTATACGGGGTATCCACTCGTATACGCGCGAAATGACCGTCGAACCTCATCGGCGGTCATTTTTGCGTCGTTTCACTCCGAACAAGAGGAAATCCTCTTGCGACGCACAGCGTCTATCTCCTTCCCGGCAAATGTCTTGACAATACCGCAGAAATGCGGTATACTATGAATGCGGATCACTCCCGCATAACAAACTGAATAAAGATATCAAAGGCACCATAAGACACCAATTACTGCGCCCGTTACGGACGTATGTGCTGGTGTCTTTTTTTCGTTTTCAATCAATCATTTTTCATAAGAGGAGGAATTACTTGAGCGAGAGAAAAACCATCGATGAACTGAAGGCTGAAAAAGCATCGCTGGAAGCCAAAGCAGAACAGCTCCGGCACCGCAACGAACGCATCGACAACCGCATCCGATACCTTACCAAAGGCGAACGCAACAAACGAACTCATCATCTCTGCGCACGGATGGGATTCATCGAACACTGTATACCTGAGCTGAAAAACCTGACCGAAGCGGAATTCTGCGACCTGTTCGATCATCTGCTGAGCCTACCGGAAGTACGGGCGGCAGTGGAAAAAGCCGTGCACAGCCACCATACCCGTTCCGGTGAAGGAGGAGTGTGATGTCTCTGTACCATTTCCACGTCACGCAGATCAAACGGAGTGCCGGACAGTCTGCCATTGCCTGTGCCGCCTATCGAGCGGGTGAAAAACTGCACAGCGAACACTACGGAGAAGACAGCGACTACACCCGAAAGAGCGGCGTGATCGGTTCTGGGATACTGCTCCCTGCCCATGCCCCGCCGGAATATGCCGACCGCGAAACCCTGTGGAACGCTGTGGAGAAAATCGAACGGAATGCCAAAGCTCAGCTCGCTTACAGCTTTGACATCGCTTTACAGAACGAATTCACCATGGAGGAAAACATTGCTCTGGCACGGGAGTTTCTGATGAAGCATTTTGTCAGCCGCGGAATGATCGCAGACTTCGCCGTTCATGCACCGGAGAAGGACGGCGGTATTGCCAATCCGCATTTCCACATCATGTGTCCGATTCGTCCGCTGAATCCCGACGGCACATGGGGAGCGAAACAGCACCGTGAATATGTACTGGACGAACAGGGAAACCGCATCCGGGATGAAAACGACGAGTATGTTTTCAATGCCGTTCCCACAACCGACTGGGGCAGTCCCGAAACTTTGGAGCACTGGCGGAAAACATGGGCGGAGATGTGCAATGCGAAGTTTGAAGAAAAAGAACTGACCACCCGCATAGATCACCGCAGTTATGAACGGCAGGGGATCGAACAGCTGCCGACGCTGCATGAAGGTCCCGCTGTCCGCCAGATGGAAACGAAAGGCGTCCTGACGGATAAAGGAGACCTGAACCGTATGATCCGCCGGCTGAACCAGATGAGGAAAAACATTGCCGCTGCTTTAAGCGAGATCATGGCAATCCTCCGGGAGATCAGAGACGAACTGTCTGCCTCAAAGGAACCTGCACTTGCCGAGCTTATTATGGACTACTACGACGACAAGAACGCATCCGCATGGGGATTGTACAGACGAATCGGTAATCTCAAAGACATGAGCCAGTGCATCAACTATATTCGCGAACATGGATTGACAACAATATCTGATCTGGAAGCACGGGCGGCATCTCAGCGGGAACAGCTGGAGAAGCAGAGCGAAAAGTGCAGTCAGCTTGAAGCACGCATGAATAAAGTCGGCAATCTGCTCCGACAGGCTCAGAATTATGCCGATACGAAACCGCTTTACGACGAATGGCACCGCATGAGATTCAAAAGCAGGAAAGAAAAATTCAAGGCAGAGCATGACGAAGAATTCCGAAAATACTACGCCGCCCAGCGTCAGCTGAAAGAACATTTTGCGGACGGAAAACTTCCCGTTTCCAGATGGCGGAAAGAATCCGAAGCATTGAAAGACGAATACAGCCGTGAGAAAAACGAACTGGAAGCACTCAGACGGGATGTGCAGAATCTTCAGCAGATCGCCGCGATGAGCAAACGCGTTGTCGGAGAACAGAACCGGGAAGCACGGAACCGTCACCGTGAACATGAACGTGTATGAAAATGGTGGTAGACAATATCTACCCCCGAACAAATTGAATCAACCGAGGAGGAATTGAATGACCGAATATCAGACCTGTAACTCTATCGACTTAACCGTATGTTATGAACCTGTTATCGAAGTCCCTGCTGACTTCATTGAAGAATGCCGCCTGTTCCGGGAGGTTCACGAACGCATATATGCAGAAAAACAGAAAGCCAGCCCGGTCTTCTACGGTATCGAACCGGATGGCACAGCTTATTTCTATCACGGCAATACCAGAATCAGAGTCACGGAACATTTCAATGACAGCGGAAGACCGTTTTCCGCTCTTGTGGAGGATGTGGTGCTGTACGCTGCCGGAACTCAATAACGAATCGTTATCGGGCTGACAAAGCCTTATTCACAGGCTGACAGAGCCGTATTCATAAAATCATGTTGAAACATTCCCATGCTTATGATATACTGTAGTCAGCATAGAGTATTGTAAGCGTGGGTTGTTTCAGGAACAAGGAGGAATAACAAATTGAAACAGCCATACAATACCGCACTGTATATGCGTCTCAGCCGTGACGACGAAACCTACGGCGACAGCGTATCCATTGAAACCCAGCGCATGATCCTTCATAAGTATGCCGAAGAAAACGGCTTCACATCCGTGACCGAGTTTGTGGATGACGGGTACTCCGGAACCAATTTTGAAAGACCCGCCTTCCAGCGGATGATGGAGGAAGTAGACGCCGGAAGAATCAACTGCATCATCGTCAAAGACCTCAGCCGGTTCGGGCGTGAACACATTATGATGGGGATGTATTTTGAATTCATCTTCCCAGAAAAGAATGTCCGCTTCATCTCCGCGACGGATGGCGAAGACTCATCCAAGGGACTCAGCGATTTCGTTCCCTTCAAGATTCTGTTCTGCGAATGGTATGCAAAAGATACCAGCAAGAAGGTCAAAGCCGCGGACTACGCAAAATTCCTCAACGGCGAACGTCTCGGAGCCTATGCACCGCTCGGGTACATCAAGCATCCCGAAATCAAGAACAAGTTGGCGGTTGATGAAGAAACGAAATGGATTATCGAGAAGATTTTCAATCTCGCTGTCCACGGAGCCGGTGCCTCAAAGATCACAGGTATTCTGATCGATGAGAAAGTTCCGACACCCGGCTATCTGAATTATCGGCGGTACGGGACATTCGCCCACATTTACGCCGATGCTCCCGAAGAAAAAGCATATGCGTGGACGATTGCACAGGTCAAAAGCATCCTGAAAGACGAAACCTACATCGGCAACACCATCCACTACCGCCAGACGAACATTTCCTACAAGAACAAGAAGCGCATCCGCAAACCGGCGGAAGAACAGCTTCGTATCGAAGGCACACAGGACGCGATTATCTCCAAAGAGGTGTTCGATCAGGTTCAGGAACAGATCGCCAGCCGCCGCCGTGAACAGAAGGACGGAACGACGCAGATTTTTGCCGGACTGGTCAGATGCGCCGACTGCGGCTGGTCGATGAGCTTCGGGACGAACAAAAACAACGGCAAGCCGTACAGCTACTTCAACTGCACTTCATACCGTCAGCATGGGAAGAAATACGCAACCTGCACCGCTCACTACATCCGTTACGATGTTCTATATGACTATGTGCTGTCCAGAATCCAGTATTGGGCAGGACAGGCTCAGATCAGCGAAGACAAGCTCCTGCAAAGGCTTCTCAATGCCGGAGATAAGGAACGGATAAACGGAAACAAAAAGCGTTCTTCCGAACTGGCAAAAGCGGAAAAACGCAAATCCGAGGTGGACCGACTGTTCATGCGGCTGTATGAAGACTGGACTTCCGGCAGGATCACGGAGTACAACTTCAACATGATGTCGCAGAAATATCAGGCGGAACAGCAGGAGTTGGATGAGAGGATCCAGATGCTCAGGACTGAACTTGAAGCCACCAGACAGACCGAAGCGGATGCCGCGAAGTGGATTGAGCTTGTCAGGCAGTATGCCCCTCCGACAGAGCTAACGGCGGAATTGTTGAACACACTGATTGAGAAGATCGTGATCCATGAGTCTTTCAAAGGTGAAGACGGGACGAAAGAACAGGAAATTGAGATTTTCTACCGCTTTATCGGGAAAATTGAGTAATATGAGGAATATGTCTTTAGTTATGTGATACGGGATTATCCGTTCCGGATTCCAATATGCTGGTGACACTGTCAGAAGCACTTGAAACTCCGGTAAGTGTTCTGCTTGGTGAAACCGTCACTGAGCCGAAAGCAGATACTCTGCAAGTGATTTCCGAAAAATTAGAGATCATTGATTTACAGCTTGCATTGGGCAGAGACGAAAAAAGGAAAAAACGTCGGTTGTTCTATATCCTGTCGTGTACGGCGATCCTTATCATTTATATACTCCTGATAAAATTCGGCAGCCCGTACTTAAGTTGGGATTACAGCGACCCCGAAACCGCTGTTGTAGGAGTTGCTCTGCACGCATTTGAGTGGATATTTGTACGATTGGCTCCATTGGCTCTTATCGGGTCAATCATTGGTCTTATTCTGACAAGAAAGAAAATATAAACTCCCCGAAACGGGGAGTTTTTCTGTATTCTCTGTTTGACTCCTTATCCGGATTCCCGTATAATGAGAGTGCGATCGCGAAAGTCTATCATTTGGAGGAAAATTATGAATCTTACCGAAAAAATACGTGCTCTGCGGGAATCCGCGGGGCTGACACAGGCGGAGCTGGCGGAACGCGTCGGCGTGTCCGAAAAAGTTGTGTCCAAATGGGAGTGCGGCGAGACGAAGCCGTCCGCGGAGGTACTGCCAGCACTGGCGGACGAATTTGGAATCAGCATTGACGCGCTGTTTGAACATCATCACGATCTGCGCGGAGACCTGCTGCTGTCCGTGCGGAACTATATTCACGATACCGATCCGGCAGAGGTATTCGACCGAATGCAGGAGATCGTGTCCTATATGGCGTTCGGTGCGAAAATCCGTCAGAGTGAGGACGGCGGATGGTACACACCGGAAGTGATGCAGGAAATCATCGGCGAATGGCAGGAAATGATCGACAACGACGATCCCAAACCGCAGTTATTCTGGGCAGATGGAATGGAAATGCTCACGAACATCCGCAACGACCGGCTGAAATTTGCCGTACTTCAGGAGTATCCGGGGGATATGTTTGAGAAGATTCTCGGACGTTTTGACGATTACCGCTATATTTTCGAATTTCTCGCGATGCCCGGAGCCGATTCTCTGCTGAAAGCGGCATACGGCGGCACACTTCCGGAGGATATCACGGCGGACTATGCCTGTGAACTGACCGGCGCGGCTCCGGAAACCGTGGCGGCGTTCTTCCGTCTGACACAGGCCAGAGAGAGCATCGCGGTCATCAAAGGACAGAAAGTCACGATCTACCGCTGGTGCTGGTACACGGGAACGAATCTGCGTGCGGTCATCGCGGCGGCGTACATGATTACGGAAAAATGGGGAGGTCACCGATGAACAATTTTGCGGAAAACTTAAAAAATCTGCGGAAAGCGAAAAATCTCACCCAGTCCGAACTTGCGGAAAAGCTGTTTACCTCTCCGCAGACGATCTCCCGCTGGGAAAGCGGCGACGGCGAACCCTCGCTCGATATGCTGACCGCGCTTGCGGAAATCCTTGATGTGAGTGTGGATCGGCTCGTGTCCGGAAAACCTCTGCCGGAGAGGGAAATCTTCGACGGGAT
>JBGVOJ010000448.1:0-1143 GCA_045126415.1 Eubacteriales bacterium
ATATAATATGTTAAATACTATTTTCATCCTTACAAGGAGAGCATTATCATGAAAAAAATCCTCGCACTTTTATTTTCTGTCATGCTTGTGTTCGGCATGACAGGCTGCAGCACTCCCACTCTGCTGGACCCCAATAATCCCGTTACCCTGACGCTCTGGCACGTTTACGGTGAACAGGCGGACTCTCCCATGAATCAGCTCGTCGCAGAATTCAACGCCACGGTCGGTCAGGAAAAAGGGATCGTCGTATCCGTCACCAACGTTACAAATACCTCCAAAATCGGCGGGCAGCTGAAATCCGCACTGGAAGGCGAACCCGGTGCACCCGAAATGCCCGATATTTTCTCTGCGCACACCTCTCATGCGGGACTTCTCGGCGCGGAAAATCTGGTGGACTGGAACGAATGGTTCAGCGAAAAGGAATTAAAAGAATATGTACCCGAATTTGTGGACAGCGGCAAAACCGATGCGGGACTGTCTATTTTTCCTGTGTCCAAATCCAGCTATGCCCTGTTTCTGAACGGCTCTCAGTTTGACCGCTTCTCGGCAGACACCGGCGTGACCTACGATGATCTTGCCACCTGGGAAGGGTTCTTTGATGCTGCCGAAAAATACTACGAATGGTCCGACGGAAAGACCTTCTGCGCCATGGACTACCTGATCCGCCATGTGGAACTGGATCTCCAGTCCCAAAAAGCGTCTCCCGAATTTGAAGAAGACGGCTGGTTCGACTTCTCCGATCCCGCTGTTTACAACTCCTGGATGATGTTCGCGGAACCTCTCGCACAGGGGCATATTGCCGTTTCCGAACTGTATTCCAACACCCATGTCACCACGGGTGAAATGCTCTGCGGCATCGGCTCCACCGCATCCATCATCTACTTCAATGATACCGTAACCTATCCCGACAACACCTCCGAACCGATCAATCTGCGGGTTCTGCCCCTGCCCATGAGCGGCGGAGACGTGGAATACATTCCCCAGAGCGGCGTCGGCATGGCAGCTCTGAAGACGACCGAACAGAAAGCGGAAGCCGCTGCCGAATTCGTACGCTGGTTCACCGAAGCGGAACGGAATCTGGATTTTGTCGTACAGACGGGATATATGCCGGTCTGCATCGATGCTTACGATGAAATGGAAGGC
>JBGVOJ010000449.1:0-3806 GCA_045126415.1 Eubacteriales bacterium
ACGACAGAAAGATTCTTTACAAACTGCCGCGTACTCTGTTTGGAAATAAACCTCTCGATTTTGAGTTCAAATGGGCAGACAATGTAGGAACAACCGATATCATGGATTTTTACTGTGACGGTGATACCGCACCGACCGGACGGTTCAATTATGTATATCGGGAATACGGTTTTCCTATCAAGGAATAAACATCTTCATCACGTAAAACGGCAGCACAATGTCTATTAAAAACGAAAGATCATCATAACCCAAGAATATTTTCTGCCAACAACAAAAAAATAACAACAGCGGACTGAAAAAATCAGTCCGCTGTTTAAGTATTCTGTTCCTGTTATGCCTGATTTTTCGGAGACATTTTGGACATCTGCCGCTGTGCCATAACCAAACCGTAGTAGATACCTTTCTTTCGCATAAGTTCTTCATGAGATCCCATTTCTGCAAGACCGCCTTTATCAAGAACGAGTATCTTGGTCGCATTGCGAAGGGTAGAGAGTCTGTGTGCAATCGCAAGCGTTGTACGATCGGCGATGAGCTTCTGGAGTGCATCCTGAATCTGCTTTTCGGTTTCCGTATCGAGAGACGCGGTTGCTTCGTCAAGAATAAGAATCCGCGGGTTATGCAGCAGTGCACGTGCAATTGCCACACGCTGACGTTCACCGCCGGAGAGTGTATGACCGCGTTCACCGACCTTAGTATTATAAGCGTTCGGCAGTTTCATAATGAAGCTGTGTGCGCCGGCAATTTTTGCAGCGGTAATAACTTCATCACGGGTCGCATCCGGTTTTGCATATGCAATATTGTCGTAAATGGTACCGGAGAAGAGGAAGGTTTCCTGAAGCACGACACCGATCTGTGAACGAAGAGAATCCTGTGAAATATCCTTGATATCGATGCCGTCGATCTTGATGCAGCCTTCGTCAACGTCGTACATACGCATAACAAGGTTGATCAATGTGGATTTACCGACACCCGATTTCCCGACGATACCGATCATTTCTCCAGGTTTGATTTCCGCAGAAACATTCTTGATGACAGTATTCGTCTTGTCATATCCGAACGATACATTATCAAAAGTAATGTAACCTTCGATATCGTGATCGATTGCATCGTTTTTGTCTGCAACGTCGACTTCTTCGTCAATGATTTCGAAAATCTTGACAATGGAGGTCATAACACGAGTCAGACGGCGGGGCAGGAAGGACAGCCAGCGAAGCGGACCATAAATCAGACTGACATAAGCCGAGAACTGGCTCATTTCACCGAGCGTCATTTCGCCGCCGATAATTTTGTTGCCGACATAGTAGAGAAGGAAGAATTCCCCGACACCCATCAGGAAGTTGACGATCGGCTGGAACTTTGCAAAGAAAATTTCCGCACGAATCTGCGTGTCTCGCTCATCCTTTGTAGCTTCATCGTACCGCTTGATTTCACGCTTTTCCATCCCAAACGCTTTAACAACACGGATACCGGAGAAGGTATCATGCAGGATGGCGTTTGCCTTGGAATTCATTGTCCATTGACGGTGGAAAATCTGATGCATGAACCGACGGAAGAGACGATGGCTGTACATCGCCAGCGGGGTCGGAAGAATAATCATCAGTGCAAGACGCCAGTCATACGCAAACAAGTAAAAACCAACGGCAAGCAGCATGATGATCTGCTGGAACAGATCTCCGAATTCACGGGTGATAAAACGGGAAAGTTCACCGGTATCATTTGAGACACGATTGATAAGTTCCCCGGAAGTACGCTTGGAAATACGGGAAATGGAAAGCTGCTGGATCCGTTCGAAAACCATTTCACGCAGTTTGACAATGATCTTGGTACTTGCATGGATCATGAGAATGCTGCGCAGGATCGAAAGAAGCTGTGTTCCGATATGTACCAGAAGCATGACCAGAATGACTGCCACAAATCCGGTCAGTTTCGGCATCGTTTCCGCCTGAATGTAATCATCAACAAGAATACGGTTGATATACGGCGGAAGAAGATTGACAAGGGCTATAATAAAGTAGAAGGCAACGGATGCATAGATGTAACCACGGAAAGGTTTTGCCATCTTCCACAACCGCAGGAGATACCCCTTTTTATCTACACAGTGGTCACAGATACTGGAACCGGGACGATATGGTCTGCCGCATTTCGGACAGAACCGATGAATCTCTTTTTCGTATTCGTACGAAATTTCCTTACCGTCCGCATAATTATTAATTTCCCGTGCGGCTGCCGCATAGAAATCAAGATACTGCATATCTCCTCTGCAGAGGATCCTCCACTTTCCGTCCGGCCGGCAGTATTCGATAAATACACAACCGATACCACGCCGGAAAGCCGTTTCCTTGACCTCAGAAAGCGGGATCTCCTCCTTTTTGACGCCGTCCATATAAACAGCAATCCGGTCACGCAGCAATACAGCAATTCCGTCGGTGCGGGTCTTGCTGTGATCCGGAAGCAGGTTGAAATCGACGGGCAGAAGGATGTCATCGGCTCGCAGGGAAGAGTCGATGGAACACAGCCTGTCTGTCAGATTTTTTCTGTTATCCATATATAAAACTCCAATTAATACCGATAATATACTCTTACTGATTATAAGAACAGTTCAATTTTACGGAAGCTCTTGCGGTCAAGCTCTTCGATATTCGGGATTTCGTAGCGGTTGCCGTCGATGTCATTGACAAAAATACGATTGCCGCCGACCTTCATAAGACTCTGGAAGGTATCCCGGAGGGTAAAGCTGAGTTCGCCTTCATCGGTCACTACTTTCCAGTAGGAGAAACCGAACTTGTCTTTGAGCGAAAGAATCTGCCTGATCACGGGAGTATAGTATTTCCGGTCAAGTTCACCGCGAAGCATTTCTGCTGCTTCCTTACCGAGGTCATCGACATTGGCGATCAGTCCCAGTTCTCTGGAATCCGCATCTAACACGGAAATATAAGCATACGGATAATCAAACGGGAACGCACGGTGCAGAAAAATACGGTCGTACGTCTTGGTCTCCATTATACCTTCATCATTCGATGCAGTCAGAGTCATCGTCACAAAATCTCTGTCCTTTTCAAATTTTGCATTATCTTTGGTGATATAGAGCACCGCCACCACATCACGGAGAGCGGTTTTTTCTGTTTTTTTCTGTTCAGCCATATGAAAATACCTCCGATCTTATTCTTCAATACCAATATTCTTCATGGCTTCAAGCTGCAGGCGATACAGGTTATAGTAAATACCTTTCTGATTGATGAGTTCCAGATGTGTACCGGCTTCCGGAACTTTACCATTTTCAATAACGATAAGCTTGTCTGCATCACGAAGGGTAGATAATCTGTGTGCAATTGTGATGGTTGTGCGTCCCTTCGAGAGCTTTTCAAGTGCTTCCTGAATCTTACGTTCGGTTTCAGTGTCCATGGCAGCGGTCGCTTCATCAAGGATCAGGATCTTCGGATTACGGAGCAACGCACGTGCGATAGAAACACGCTGGCGTTCCCCGCCGGAAAGATCCTTATAGCCGAAGCCGATCATTGTGGAATAAGCATCAGGCAATTTGATAATAAAGTCATGCGCACCTGCAATTTTTGCGGCTTCGATAACTTCTTCTTCGGTTGCATCCGGCTTTGCATAACGGATATTATCGAGGATCGTACCGACAAACAGATAAGTTTCCTGAGAGACGATCGCAACATTTCGGCGGAGGTCATCCATTGCCAGCTCCTTGACATTGATGCCGTCAATCCGGATCTCACCGCTGTCCACTTCGTAAAGACGGATCAGCAGGTTTGCCAACGTCGACTTTCCGGCACCGGTATGTCCGA
>JBGVOJ010000450.1:0-6614 GCA_045126415.1 Eubacteriales bacterium
TTCGTTAAATGTTTTTTGGAATGGGTGGGGGTAAAGGTTTTTGAAAAATGGTTGCCCCACGAAAATTCAATTATTCGTCGTCTTCAACCTTAGCTTCTGCGATGACCTTCTGAGCAACGGCTGCCGGAACTTCTTCGTAACGGTCTACGATGAAGTCGTACTTGCCGCGTCCCTGGGACATAGCGCGGAGAGCGATGGTGTAGTCGGTCATTTCAGCCTTCGGAACGTCTGCTTCAACTACCTGATAACCGGCCTTGTCGCAGGGGTTCATACCGAGTACGCGGCCGCGTCTCTTGTTGAGGTCGCCGATAACGTCGCCGACGAGGGAATCCGGAACGGTAACCTTGAGGGATCCGACGGGTTCGAGGAGGATCGGCTTAGCCTTCGGGAGACCTTCCTTGTATGCAAGGCGGGCTGCGAGCTTGAAGGAGATTTCGTTGGAGTCAACCGGGTGGTAGGAACCGTCGTACAGGTCTGCAGCGAGGTTTACTACCGGGTAGCCTGCGAGAACACCCTTGGTCATCGCTTCAAGGAGACCCTTTTCTACTGCGGGATAGAAGTTCTTCGGAACGGTACCGCCGACAACGGACTGAGTGAAGGTAAGGCCTTCGTCTTCGCCGTGGGAGAATCTCATCTTAACGTGACCGTACTGACCGGAACCGCCGGACTGCTTCTTGTGCTTACCTTCAACATCGGAGGTACCCTTGATGGTTTCGCGGTATGCGATCTTCGGGGTGTCAAGAACAACGGAGGTGCCGAAACGGGACTTCAGCTTGGATACAACGATGTCAAGCTGCATGTCGCCCATACCGGAGATGGTCATCTGCTTGGTTTCTGCGTTGTTTTCGTATACGAGCGTCGGGTCTTCTTCCAGAATCTTTGCGATACCGGTGGAGATCTTGTCTTCGTCGCCCTTTGCAGCCGGGGTGATTGCCATGGTCATGTAAGGATGAGCAAACGCGATCTTCTTGTATTCGAATTCGGTGGAAGCGGAGAGGGTATCGTTGGTGTTGGTATTGGTGAGCTTGGAGATCATACCGATGTCACCGCATGCGAGAGCGTCCACTTCGGTCTGCTTCTTGCCGCGGAGAGTGTAGATGTGAGCCATCTTTTCCTGTGCACCGGTGGTGTTGTTGGTGAGAGTAAGGTCGTTGGTGAGAGTACCGGACATAACCTTGAAGAGGGACATCTTACCGAAGGAGTCAGCGATGGTCTTGAATACGAAGATAGCGCATTCGCCTTCTGCGTCGATGGGCATTTCCTTGTAGTCGTCGCCGTCGATGACCTGTTCAACCTTCTTTGCGGTCGGACGCGGGAAGGAGTCAGCGATGGTTTCGAGGAGGAAGTTGATACCCCAGAGGTTGGTTGCACAGCCGCTGAATACGGGAACGATGGAACCGTCGATCAGACCGGTATGGAGAGCTTCGATAGCCTGTTCCTGAGAGATTTCCATGGTGTCGAAGTACTGTTCAAGAAGTTCTTCGCTGGTCTGAGCGAGTGCTTCGTTGAGCGTATCGGTGTACTTTTCGGCGATGGATTCCTGATCTGCGGTGAATTCCGCTTCCTTGCGTGCACCCTTGTCGTCGAAAGTGTAAGCAACTCTCTTGATGAGGTTGAGGAAGGTTACGTTCTTGCCGTCCTTGACGGGAACGAGAACCGGGCAGACAGCGGTACCGAACTTTTCGTGGAGTTCGTCGAATACCTTGTCGAAATCAGCGTCCGGGTCGTCGCACTTGTTTACGAAGAATGCTGCGGGAATACCGGCTTCCTGAGCCTTGTCCCAGCCGAGTTCCGCACCGACTTCCACGCCTGCCTTACCGTCGAGAGCGATAACTGCTGCGTCAGCAACGCGAACCGCTGCGTCAGCTTCGCCTGCGAAGTCAAAGAAACCGGGAGTGTCAAGGAAGTTGATCTTGATGTCGTTCCACATTACCGGAGCGACGGAAAGGTTCAGAGAGAAGCCTCTCTTGATTTCTTCGGGATCGTAGTCGCATACAGTATTGCCTGCCGTGGTCTTACCGAGACGGTCGGTAGCCTTGGTGAGATATAATGCTGCTTCAGCGATGGAGGTCTTACCGGAACCGCCATGACCGAGCAGAACAACGTTACGAATGCTCTTGGTGTTGATTGCTGCCATTTGGGGAACTCCTTTATGTTATGTATAAAAAAATCAATGTTTTCCTGGGGAGAACCTTTTTAAGGAAAAGGTTCTCCCCAAACCCCACTCCAAAACCTTTTCAGACAAATATATAATGAGAGAATGTTTTATACAAAGGTTTTGCGGGATTTGGGAAATGTTTGTTCAAACTGAACAAAGCCCTACCACATTATTATACATCAACTTTCCGGAGATTGCAAGAGAGGTTGATGATTTTTTTGTTGTTCCGGATGTAGTATATTTGGGGTGATTTTTGTGCAGAATGACAAAATCAGGCTTCTTTTACGAGAACATCTGTGATTTCACACACATACATCTTGTGAAAATCCCCGTTTGCATAGGTGGACATGGGTGCGGGATCGGTCATGGATTCGGGCTTGATCCATTCGGCGTAGAGCTTCTTCGCCTTGATGACCAGTCTGGCTTCGTCAAACCAGACCGCGCGTCCGCTTTCGGTGTGGTCGGCGTCGGGTGTGAGACCGCATTCCTTCGCCTTGTCGACGTCGCGTCCGCTGAATTTGCCGCAGTAGGACAGCGCGGGACGGTAGGATTCGTCAAAGAAGGACAGCGTGAGACGGTCGTTCGCTTCGGTGAACGGGAAAGTATGCCGCTGCGGACGGATGAAAACGAACACCACCGGACGTCCCCAGAGTACGCCCATTCCGCCCCAGCTTGCGGTCATCGTATTGTAGTCTGTACCATAAACCATCGTGTCGCTGTCGTTCGCGGACGTAATCAGCATCCAGTCGTCCCCGATCATCTTCACGGTATTGTCCGCAATCGCGGAAGGTTCAATATGTTTAAAGTTCGCCATAAACCAAACTCCTTTTTATAAATAGATTGAAAGTTTTTGAAAAGGGGTTTGGGGAAAAACTTTTTTCAAAAAGTTTTTCCCCAAGAAACCTCAGAAATTATTCCCGTTCCATCCCCAGTGGGAGACTTCTTCGTATTTGACGTAGGTGCGGTCGGCGGGGATGCTGAGTTCGGATTCGAGGAGGCGGCAGACGCCGTCGGTCATTTTGTCGAAGCCGGCGGTGTTTCCTTTGCCGAAGAGGGCAACCTGTACCATGGCGCACGGATCGTCTTTGCCGCCGAAGTACATGCGGCTGTTTTCGGTGAAGTCGAGCATGAGCCAGTTTTCCGTCTTGGACGGGAATGCGGCGGTCAGAACGGCGGCGATTTTTGTCTTGATGGAAATTTCGGTATTCTTCGGGATGGCGGTGTTGGTCTTGATTTCAATGTACGGCATGTGATTTCTCCTTATACAATATGTGGATTTTTGATTTGTATGTATCATATCACAGAAAGAAATCCCTGTCAAGGGGCGAGTCTTGTCGGAATTGTAACATTGACATGGCCTTTTTTATATGGTATAATTCCAAATTGAAATTGATTATCATTTTTAAATCAGGTGAACCATTTATGGCAGAAAAAACGACCTATCGTACCAGACAGCGCGACGAGATCCTGCGGTTTTTCACGGAGCACCGTGACCGCTGCTTCTCCGCGCGTGACCTCATCGGACAGGTGGACGCCGGGGAAGCCACCATTTTCCGGACGCTCTCGACCCTCACAAACGAAGGAAAACTGAAAAAATTCACCGGGGGCAGCGGGGAAAGTGCGTATTATCAGTTCAATGCGTCCGAGTGTGCGCTGCACATCCACCTGAAATGCCGCGGCTGCGGGAAGCTGATCCACATGGACTGCGCGTTCATGCGGGAGATTCTCGAACATTTCAAAAACGAACACGCCTTCACGGTTGACTGCGGACAGACCGTCATCTACGGTTTCTGCGGCGACTGTACGGGAACCGCAGTCCCCGGGACCTGCACACATTCCCATCACTGTGAGATGGAGGAACATCATCATGAATAAATTCAAACGGATTTTCACCGGACTGCTTGCCGTCCTGCTCTGCGGTACCTTCACCGCCTGCAGCGAAAAACCTCATGTATACGACGGAAAAATCACCGTTGTTGCGACCAATTTTGCCCTGTATGACTTCGCACGCGCGGTCTGCGGTGACGCCTGCGATGTGCGGATGCTGCTGGCTCCCGGCTCGGAGTCCCACGATTTCGAAGCCACCCTCGAGGACATCGCGCTTCTTGCCGAAACGGATGTTTTCGTGTACGTCGGCGGCGAAAGCGAGGAATGGGTGCCGGACGTTCTCGAAGCGGCGGGAGCATCGGATGTGGTGCAGGTGCGTGCGATCGACCTTGTGGAAACCTATATCAACGCCGGTACGGAAAGTGATTCCGAACACGAACATTCTGAGGACGACGGGCACCATCACGAGACCGACGAACACGTCTGGACGAGCATCCCGAACGCGATCACAATTATGGATGCCATCCAGCAGGGAATTCTGCGGTTCGCCGAAGGGTTTGATTTCGACTGGGACGCCAGAAACGCCTACATTGCCGAACTGCTCGATATCGACGCGGACATCCGCCGGACGGTGGATGCTTCCGCGCAGGATACCCTCATTTTCGCCGACCGGTTCCCGTTCCGCTACTTCACCGAGGAATACGGGCTGAACTACTGCGCGGCGTTCGACGGCTGTTCCTCCGCGGTCGAACCGTCCCTGTCCACGATCAATGCCCTCATCGAACGGGTGGGTGAAACGGGCAGTACCGCCGTGTTCTCCATCGAATTCTCCGACCGGAAGACCGCCGAAGCCGTCGCCGCTGAAACCGGCTGTGACATCCTCGAGTTCCATTCCGCACACAACGTCAGCCGCGCGGATTTCGAATCCGGCATCACCTATGCGGATATCATGCGGAAGAATGCGGAAAACCTGAAAATCGCTCTGAATGTAAACTGAAAGAAGATATCTTTATGACAGACAATCTCATCACCGCCGAACGTGTGACTCTCGCCTTTGACGGTCATACGGCGGCGGAAAACGTGAATTTTACCCTCGGACGCGGGGATTATCTCTGCGTCATCGGGGAAAACGGCTCGGGAAAAAGTACGCTCCTCCGCGCCGTCACCGGCGAAGTGAAGCCTGCTGGCGGCAAACTCACTCTCGCGCCCGAACTGCGGAAAGCCGGTATCGGCTACCTTCCCCAGCAGTCGAAGATCCAGCGCGACTTTCCCGCGTCCGTGCGCGAAGTTGTCGTGTCCGGCTGTGTCCGGCGGGACAGCTTCGGACTGTTCTGGAAACGTGAGTCGAAGGAACGCGCCGACGAATACATGAAGCTCCTGAAAGTCGACGGATTCGCGGACAAATCGTTCGGCGAACTCTCCGGGGGTCAGCGGCAGCGCGTTCTGCTCGCGCGTGCGATGTGCGCGTCCGATACGCTGATCCTCCTCGACGAACCTGTCAACGGTCTTGACCCTGAAGCGGCACACGAAATGTATCACGCCGTACGGATGCTGAACGAGGAACGCGGCTGCGCGGTTATGATGGTGTCGCACGATGTATCGTGTGCCCTGCGGGAAGCAAAGCATGTCCTCTCGATGTGCCGCGGGCATTCGTTCTACGGTACCGTGGAACAATACGCCGCCCATGAGCGCTCGGATGAGGAAATTGACGAACACCGCCATCATCATGATCACCATGATCACGATCATCATCACGGGAAGGAGTAATTGTATGTCCATTGCCGAACTTTTTGCTTCCGAATTTCTGATGCGCGTGGTCATCCGCGCCCTTGTTGTCGGTGTACTCGTGTCCCTCTGCTCGTCCATCCTCGGCGTGAGCCTCGTCCTCAAGCGCTACTCCATGATCGGCGACGGTCTGTCCCACGTCGGATTTTTCGGCCTTGCCCTCGCGTCCTGTGCGGGTGTCGCGTCGACCTATTCCATGGAAATTTCCATTCCGATTGTCATTCTTGCCGCCGTGCTGATCCTCCGGCTGTCCAAAAACGAGGGACGCATGAACGGTGACGCCGCTTGTGCGGTCGTTTCCACCGGCGCGGTTGCGGTCGGTACGTTGATGTACAACTTCACCGGCGGACGGAGCGGGGACATCTGCAACTCCCTCTTCGGTTCCGCGTCCGTTGTCACGATTTCGGATAAGGATATGGTGCTGTCCATCGTCCTGTCCGCCGTCGTCCTCGGCTGGTTCCTCGTCTGCCGCAAAACGATCTTCTCCGTCACTTTCGACGAAACCTTCGCCGGAGCCGCCGGGGTCAATACGAACGTGTTCGGCGTTGTTCTCGCCGTTCTCACCGGCGTGACCATCGTTGTCGGGATGAAAATGATGGGTTCGATTATGATTTCCGCCCTGATCATCTTCCCGGCACTTACATCCATGCGCCTGACCAAGAGTTTCGGCGCAACCGTCGGACTGTCCGCCGCCATCTCGGTCATCTGCTTCCTCGCGGGATTCTTTACGGCGTGCGTTTTCTCCCTCCAGACCGGTGCTGCCGTCGTCACAGCGGAACTCCTCTGCTTTGCCCTCGTCTGCGCCGTTACCGAAATCGTGTCCAAAGCACGCATACGTCAGCGC
>JBGVOJ010000451.1:0-2230 GCA_045126415.1 Eubacteriales bacterium
AGCAGGGGACTGTCGATGTCCAGTACGCCGACGATTTCGCCGTTCTTGCGGATCGGCACGACGATTTCCGAGTTTGACGCGCTGTCGCACGCGATGTGTCCCGGGAATTCATGGACGTTCTTCACCAGCACCGTCTCTCCGTGCGCAACCGCCGTTCCGCAGACGCCTTTGCCGACCGGAATTTCGATGCACGCGGTTTTTCCCTGGAACGGCCCGAGCACAAGCTGTCCGTCTTCCATGAGGTAGAATCCTGCCCAGTTCAGCCCGTCGAGCGTCTGATACAGCAGCGCGGATGCGTTGGCGAGGTTGGCGATAGGATGCGGCACGCCGTGGACGAGTGCGTAAAGCTGGGCGTTCAGTTCTTTGTAATCCGTCATAACTGACCTCCGTTAATCTCTGTCTGCCGGTATTATACCATACAAATGTGAACAAATCCCCTTTCTTGACAATCCCGCACGTCCATGTTATAATGACGGTACATTCCTACCGACAAAGGAGGTTCCCATGAACAAAATTCTCATCCTCTCCCATGCGGCGTCTGACCTGTCCGACCTGCTGCTCCGTACCTGTCCCGGTGCGGTGTTCGTCCCGTTTGCGGACTGCGCGGACGTCTGCACGGACGATTATGACGCCCTCGCCATCCTCGGCGGAAACGGAGAAGCGTCCTTCACCATCCCGCCGCACCTCCGCGTGAAAGCCGAAGACATGGCAGACGCGGGCAAGCCCGTCTTCTGCGAATTCGTTTCGTCCTTCCGCTGCTTCTATTCCGGCGACCCTGAACGCATGACGCACCAACGTCTGGTGTATCACGAAACTGGCATCGGCGGTCTGGAAGCCGGCGACGTCCTCGACGGTCACTGCAACGACTGTATCAGCTACTATTTCGCGCCTGCCTGCGAAACGATTCTTACTTACCACGATTACGTCTGCGCACACGACCACGTAGATCCCTCTGCCCTGAAGAACGGTCGCCGCGCCCTGTGGACGACCGAAAACAACATCCTCATCTGCGCCATCCGTCTGTGCAATTTCCGCCGTGCCCGCCTTGCACCGGAAAAACGCTGGCAGAGCATCCTCACGTATATCGCATCCTTCCTTGCAGGTGAACCCGTTGTACCGGAATTCCCCGCACCCGTCTGCACTTTCGCGGAAGGAAGCACTGTCCGTGCAGCCGATGACGTGGACAAAGCTGTCCGGCTCGGGCTGGACTGGTACCGCAATGCCGATATGCTCGTGAACGACGGTATGGGCGGCGTACGTGAAGGACTCAGCCACCACATCCGCGCGGGAAGCGGAATCCAGCAGCGTGTCAATCAGATCCGCACCGACTGCAGCGGCGAAACGGGCGGTGCGTTCCTGTTTGACTGGATGACCACCGGAAACGAAGACAGCCGCCGGATTTTCGAAAACATCGAAGATTTCATCTTCACGTACATGCAGGTGAAGGACGGTCTCCACCGCGGCATGATGCGCTGGAGCGAAACAGCGTGGCTGACCTGCTATCAGGATGACGCCGCACGTGCGATCCTGCCGACGCTCTTCTGCCAGAACTTCACGGAAAAGGGAAGCCGTCATTTCGCGGATGCGGTGGATGCCTGCGAATATATGGTGAACACAACCGGTCCGAACGGTCTGCGCGCAGCCCGCACCGATGTCGCGAACCTCACGGAGGAAAGCATGAAACACCTCCGCGAAAACAACACCGGTACGTCGGCGGCGCACTACAACGGATTCTATCACGCCGCGCTGATCCTGTGCTATCGTGCGGGCGGTCCGGAAAAATTCCTGCGCACCGCGGAAGCCGGACTGCGCTCGATCATGGCACTCTACCCCGATAACAACCGGGAAACGAGCGAAACGGAGGAAATGTGCCGCCTGATCTTCCCGCTTGCCGCGCTGTACGAAGTTACGAAGGATCCGGAACACCTCGCGTGGCTGATGCGCGTGACAAAGGATCTCGAAAAAGTGCATCACACGTCCGGCGGATATCTCGAATGGGATACCGGCTACCGTGCGAACTGTTCCCGCCGGGAAGCGGGCGAATGTGCGCTTCTTGCGGAAAACGGTGACCCCGTTGTCGACCTGCTGTACTCGACCAACTGGCTCCCGCTCGGCTTCGCGTACGCGTGGATGGCAACGGGAGACGACCTCTTCCTCGAAAAATGGCGCGATGTCGCAGGATTCATGGTTTCCTGCCAGACGCGCAGCGAAGACCCGTCCCTGAACGGCA
>JBGVOJ010000452.1:0-1823 GCA_045126415.1 Eubacteriales bacterium
GCAGGATGGCATTTCCCCCGTCAGAATCGATGCTCTCGCGGGAGAACAGACCGGAGAGGCACAGTAGAAATTCTCAAACCGGACGCCTTCCGAAGCCAGGTGGTCGAGATTGGGTGTATAAATGTCGGTGTTTCCCGCACAGCGCATCGCCCAAGCTCCCTGGTCGTCGCTCAGAATAAACAGAATGTTGGGTTTCATCACAGTTTCCTCCAATGTAAGTATATCTGTAAAGATGATAGCACAAAACCAACCTTTGCGCAATAGGATTATTTGATCTTCTCACCACGATGCTTGGCACATCCGCCGCATCCGCAGGTCTCCTCTTTCCCATCACACAGACGGTACTCTCCGCCGTAAATCCGCAATCCGGCACCGTGAACGAGAACTGTCGCAAGTTTTTTCCGTGCGCGGACGTAGAGATGCTGAACCGTCGTGCGGGCGACCTGCATATAGACGGCACATTCTTCCTGGGAAAATCCTTCCATGTCGATGAGACGGATTGTCTCGTATTCTTCAACGCTCATGACAACGATTTCCTCCGTCCATTCGCCGGACGGGAAGAATTCATGCTTCGGGGGAAGCTGACATACTTTTTTGAATTTGAACGGTCTCGGCACAGCGGCAGACCCTCCTTTTTCCACAGGTTAATCACATATGTGCGTTACAACGTCATTTTACAGCGTAAAATAACATATGTCAATAATTTGTGGGAAATTATTTGCGCATCCGTCAGAATTCACTGTCCACCATTGCCCTCAGGCGGACAGCCGCATCCCATGCGTTTTTCAGAAATTCCTGCGGTACCATTTCACCGTACCGCGCCGCGTTCCCTACTTCCAGCATCAGCGAACCGGTGTAATCCGAATTCCGCAGAGTTTCCGCGACATAATCGAAATCACAGGCGCCGTCAAACGGGAGAAAATGCGAGTCGTGGTTGAACACCGCCGTGTTGTCATGGATGTGCGTGCAGACCAGGCGGTCGCCGAACAGGGGCATGTAATGCCGTCCCGGGGTGAAGCAGAATTCGTGACCGCAGTCCCAGCAGAATTTGACGGTATCGGTCGTGAATGCTTCGAACGCCCACGCGATATTGGCGAGCTTCCTCTGATTCTCAAACGCGATGATGATATTTTTCTTCGCCGCGTAGTCCACCAGACGTGCAAAGCGTTCCCGTCCGATGTCCGTGATCGACGGCGGTTTCTGACCGGCGGACAGATGCACCACGGCAATGGGCGCACCCGAGAGGACACAGTGATCGACGCAATGACAGAGTTCGTCCAGCATACCGTTGTCGTTTTCCAGCCAGATGTCGTTGATGTGTCCGAACGGCGCGTGGAGCGTTTCGTACTCTAAACCGTATTTCGCGCAGAGTTCCGCGACGTCCGTCTGACGTTCGGGAGACAGAACACCGCTGAAGATGGCGGAAAAGCCGAGTGCGGCGATTTCGCGAAGGTACTCCTCGTCGCTCAGTCCTTTGATGGCATGAAGGTTGATACCGAGTTTTCTCATGATTCAGACCATTCCTTTCCGAATAGAGGGGAATCGTTTATACACCAAAGATTTCCTTGCGGATGCGGAGTGCTGCCAGCGGAATCCGTGTGGTGATATTGATAACCACACCGGTCTGCATCAGCCGGCGGATGTTGTCCTCATTGTTGACAGTCCAGACAGAGAGGGTATGACCGGTTTCCTGCATTGTACGGATCACACGGTCGTTCACCATTTTCTGATCGAGGTTGATGATCCGATAAAGACCGTTCAGATTGCGGTATGTGTCACAGGCATTCGCGAGGTCTTCCGGTTCGTGCTCGGAACACCAGAGA
>JBGVOJ010000453.1:0-1899 GCA_045126415.1 Eubacteriales bacterium
AACGCCATTGCCCGAACCTGTTACGACAGCCGGATGCCCGGAAAGAAGGATGAAGTCAGCTTTGTTCTGACGAAGATTGACGCAGAACGTAATATGGCAATGGGGATTGTGACACGGATCATTCGGCAGAATGTGTGAGGAAATATTGGGAATATCACAGATTCTATTGACAACACCACACCTCTTTGCTATAATATAATCAAGATTATCATAAAATGGCTTATATTAAAAGGGGTGCTTCATGAGATTTATTGGACGTCAGTCGGAACTTGAAACACTGGAAAGAGAATACCAGCGTGACGGTGGGTTTGTTGTTGTATACGGTAGACGGCGTGTGGGCAAGACTACATTGATAAAAGAATTTATCAGGAATAAGAATGCTTTTTATTTTCTTGCTACAACTGAAGTGGAATCGCAAAGTATGAAGCGGTTTGCCGGTGTATTGGGACGTGGCATGAAAAATCCCATGCTCACACGGGCAACTTTCCATGATTGGGTCGATCTGTTTCAGACACTGGCCGATTATCAGCCGGAGGAAAAGAAGGTTCTTGTTATCGATGAATTTCCTTATCTTGTGAAAACCAATGCGGCATTTCCGTCCATTCTGCAGAATATCTGGGATGAGTTTCTGAAGGACAGTAATGTGATGCTGATCCTGTGTGGATCTCTCATCGGGATGATGCAGAAGTATGCACTGTCTTATGATAGTCCGCTGTATGGCCGCCGTACTGCTCAGATCCGGCTGATGCCCCTGTCTTTCATGGATATCTATCCTTTGCAGAATCTGCCGTTTGAAAAAGCAATGGAATACTATGCAGTGACCGGAGGTGTGCCGAAGTATCTGGAATTGTTCGATGAAACAGAGGAGCTGGAACCTCAGCTGCAAAGTGTTGTACTGTCAAGAACAGGTTTCCTGTATGAAGAGCCGAATTTTCTGCTCAGAGAGGAAGTACAGACACCGGTAAATTACTTCTCCATATTAAAGGTAATTGCTGATGGAAATCATAAACTGGGAGCAATCGCAGGTGTACTTGAGTTGGATACATCTGCGCTGACACCATATCTTGCAACATTACAGGGACTGGGTTTTGTGGAAAAACAAGTACCGATCACGGAAAAGAATATTGAGCGTTCCCGGAAAGGACTTTACTTTGTATCGGATAATTTCATTCGCTTCTGGTTCCGGTATGTACATCCGTACACTGGTGAGCTTGAACTGGATAACACACAGATTGTTCTGGATGAGATGCAGAAGGACTTTGTATCCAAATTCATAGCGTTTGTATATGAGGATGTATGCAAAACCATTTTCACGAAACTGTGTGCCGATAAGCAAATTGATTTTATTCCATCCAGAGTCGGATCCTATTGGCTGAATGATTATCAGGGAGACACACAGATTGATGTGGCAGCGGTTGATAATCAGAATAAACGTGTGTTCCTGGGAGTGTGTAAATACCATAAACAGCCGGTGGATGCGGATGTATATTTCGATCTGAAAAAGAAAGTGGAGTCTTCCAGTAAAATCCGTAATACCTATAGAGGATACGAAGTTGTGTACGGCGTTTTTTCAAAGAGTGGTTTTTCACAGAGGCTTCTGGATATAAAAGAGCAGAGTTCCAACCTTGTGTTGGTGAATGAGGACAGGATCATATAAATTTTTTGAAATAATCCGAAAAAGTTACCCACTTTTTACCCGGAAGTTACCCGGTATTTTCCTTGACACTTCCTTCCTGGCATGATATAATAGTCACAGTTAAAATACTACCTGCGAGAAAGCTGCCTGAGAAATCTGGCGGCTTTTCTGCATCCCGGGAGGTGCATCATAATTCCGAAAATCCGAAAATATATCCATAACGACCGTGCCGAGACAAACTATGTCAGCACGGTCGTTTACAT
>JBGVOJ010000454.1:0-11981 GCA_045126415.1 Eubacteriales bacterium
CGCCGAACGCTGTCAGCACCAGCGCGAGAAGGATCACAAGGGTAACAGTGATTGCTTTGGTCATCGTCCGTCACCCGTTTGCCATATTCAGCAGGTCTTGTTCCGAAATGACCGGTACGCCGAGTTCGTTTGCCTTGGTCAGCTTCGAACCCGCCGCCTCTCCGGCAACCACGTAGGTCGTTTTCTTCGAGACGGAGCCGGACGCCTTGCCGCCGTGCCGCTTGATGAGGTCGGTCGCCTCGGTACGGGTCATGGTGGTCAGCGTTCCGGTGAGAACGAAGGTCATGCCGGCGAATTTTTCGTCTTTGTCCGACGCGGCTTCGTCCGTTTCGGGGAGGGAGGTAATAACACCGGCGGCTTTCAGCTTGTCGATGAGCGTGCGCGTCTCGGGCAGACGGAAGTACGCGGCGATGGTTTCGCTTGTGACTTCGCCGATGTCCTCGATTTCCGCGAGTTCCTCCGGCTTTGCGTCAAACAGTGCATCGACGGAGCGGACTTTTGCGATGACCGCTTCGGAGGCGGCCTCACCGGTGTGGCGGATGCCGAGTGCCCACAGCAGTTTCGCGGGACCGCGGGTTTTGGAGGTTTCGAGGGCATTTTTCAGGTTTTCCGCCGATTTTTTGCCCATGCGCGGCAGTTCCGCGACCTTTTCGATGTCGAGCGTGTACAGGTCGGCGGCATCGCGGATGAGTCCTTCGTCGATCAGCAGACGGACGAGGGATGGGCCGAGCCCGTCGATGTTCATCGCTCCGCGGGACGCAAAGTGGATGATGCGCCGTTCGAGCTGGGCGGGGCAGGCGGGATTTTCGCAGCGCAGAATGCCTTCCGCGGAGGGTTCGTCTTCGTCGTCGGCTTTATCCCAGATCAGTGTTTCGCCGCAGGACGGGCACTGTTCGGGAAAACGGAATTCTGTCTCGCTGCCGTCGCGTTTCGCGGGAACGGAGGAGAGAATTTCGGGAATGATGTCCCCTGCTTTCTGCACGATGACCGTGTCGCCGATGCGGATGTCACGGGCGCGGATGATGTCGATGTTGTGGAGCGTCGCGCGGGAGACGGTCGTTCCGGCAAGCTGGACGGGTTCGAGGAGAGCCAGCGGGGTCAGTACGCCGGTGCGCCCGACGTTGACTTCGATGGCGAGGAGTTTGGTTTCCTTCTGTTCCGGCGGGTACTTGAACGCCGCAGCCCATTTCGGGGTACTCGGGTTTTCGCCGAGGATCCCGCGCTGTTCGAGGACGTTGATCTTCACGACCGCGCCGTCGATGTCGTAGGGGAGACCGCTCCGCTGTTCACCGATTTCACGTACCGCTTCGACGACTTCGTCGGGAGTGCGGGCGAGTTTCTGGATACGGATGGCGTGGAAGCCGAGGTCGGCAATGCGTCCGATGGTTTCCGCGTGGGTTTCGGGCGCGTGGCCGTCCTCGTAAAGGGAGCCGGTCTGGTAGTTGAAGACGAAAATGTCGAGCTTTGCCGCCGCACATTCCGCCGCGTCGAGACGGCGGAGCGAACCTGCGGCCGCGTTGCGCGGATTGGCGAAGGTCTTTTCGCCCGCATCCTCTTTCGCCTGATTCAGTTCGTAGAAGACTTCGCGGGGCATGTAGACTTCGCCGCGGACGCAGAGGTCGAGTGGTTCGGGCAGTTTGTGCGGGATTCCCGCGATGGTGCGGATGTTTTCGGTGACGTTTTCGCCGACCGTGCCGTCGCCGCGGGTCGCGCCGAGGGTCAGCACGCCGCGTTCGTAGGTGAGCGAGACGGACAGCCCGTCGATTTTCGGTTCCACGGAGAAGACGATGTCCTCCGCCGGAACGCCGTTTTCGATGAGGGTGTCGATGGACTTCTGCACAAACGCGGACAGTTCATCCTCGGAAAATACGTCGGAAAGGCTGCCCATTTTCACGGGATGGGTGACTTTTTCGAATTTTTCGGACGCCCGTCCGCCGACTTTGTGGGTCGGGGAGGACGGATCGTCGAGTTCGGGGTATTTTGCTTCGAGCTGCCGCAGTTCCTCGAACATGGCATCATACTCGAAGTCGGAGATTTCAGGAGCGTCGTTTTCGTAGTAGAGTTTTGCCGCGCGTTCGATCCGGCGGCGGAGGTCGGAAATGCGGAGGGAGATTGATTCGATGTTTTCCATTATGATACCATCTTTATTCCATATTATCCTTGATTAAGCAGCCGCCCTGCTCGTCCCAGACGATGCCCTGCTTCGTGAAGCCGAGGCGCATGACGTTCGCCTGCGCGATGATGCAGTCGGAATTGCGGACAACGATGCCGTACGCAGGACTTTTCGTACCGCCGCCGCCGTCGTTTTCGCCGAGTTTGAGGGTGTTGCCGGTGACGGTGACGTTGACTGCGCGGGCGAGGTAGACGTGGGAGCTTTCGTATTCGTATTTAAAAGGTGCACGGTCCGGACAGCCGCCGCGGTAGAAGATGTTGCCGGTGACGGTCGTGTCGCGGAAGGTGCCGCCGTCCTCTTCGCCGAGCCAGAGGGCGGGACCGAAGGTGCGGTCGAAGTAGTTGCCGGTGACGTTGACGTGGCTGCCCGCGCCGAACTTGAAGCCGGCCTGTGTGTTCCATTCGACGCGGTTGCCGGTTGCGGTGACGGACGCAAGGCAGGGGCCGCCGAGGATGCCGGATTTCCGGTTTGCCGTGAACCAGTTGTCGATGAGGAAGCCGTCCCAGCCGTCGATGTAGAGACCGGAACCGCCGTTGCGGTGGAGCATGGAATGGCGGACGGAGAAACACCAGATATGTTCGAGATGCACGCCGTCGCCGGTGAAGCAGCCGATGCGGCAGTCTTCAATGGTGGGGGTGTCTTCTTCGGCGCCGCCGTTGTATTTATCCCAGTAGAGGTACACGCCGTGGATGTTTGTGCCGAGTCGTGCGCCGTCCATGGAGACGCCCATGATGGTTGCGCCGAACGCGCCGGTGATATCGAGCAGACACTTGGCGTTTTCGTCGTTCAGGCGGAAGGTGGACAGCCCGTCGGAGCGGAAGCTCCACGCGGATTTGCCCTCGAGGCGGGTATGGGCGCGCATTTTCAGCTCGCCGGTGAGGTAGATTCCCGGGGGAACGGTGACGCAGCCGCAGACTTCGCCCGCACGGTCGAGGGCGGTCTGGATGGCGGCGGTGCAGTCGGTTTTACCGTCGCCGACGGCACCGAAGGTGGTGATGTCAAAAACGTTCGTCATAGTTTTTCCTCCTTATGGATATGGAATTCTTTTGGTTTTATTATACCATTGACGTTTCTGCAAATCAAGATTGGAAGGAAGAAAAATGACCTGACGGTCATTTTTCAATTTTATGTCCTGCGCGGACGGCGCATAAAGGGGCTCAGGCGCCGCCCCTTTATGAATTGCCGGCTTATAAATTGTTCGTTTGGGTTAATCAAATACGGAACAACTGTCCCATAGTTCATAGATACAGCAATCGAAAATCGTACGTTTTTATTATTGCTAACCGCGGGTGAAAGGGGGACGGTATTTTGTTCGCCGCACGTAAATTTTAATCCATGCGGTTAGCCTAATCTACTCTCCCATACGGACGGCAGTTCTGTTGCGTTCGTATTCTCCACCTGTTCAACTGAAATAACGAGGGGGTGTCCAGAGGTGGAACGCCTCTGGCGCGGGTGATTCATAAGAGGTCCCGCGCGAGGACCTCTTATGCGCCGCCACGCGCAGTGGCATAAAATTTGAAAAATGACCGGAACGGTCATTTTTCTTCCTTCAAAACCGCTGAAGCGGTTTTCTTCTATAAAAAAATGTGCTATAATAAAGCGCAGAAAAATTACCCTTGCGAAAGGATTGTATTGATAGTATGTCTGCTGAAAAACTGAATGAACTGCGGCTTGCCATCGACGCCGCCGACCGCGATCTCGTGGATGCCTTCGTGCGCCGGATGGAGGTCGCCGCCGGAATCGCCGAGGCAAAGCGCGATATGGGCAAAGCGGTGTTCGACCCCGCACGTGAGGTCATCAAGCTTGACTCCGTTGCTGAACTTGCCGGAGAAAAAATGGGGAATTACACCCGTTCGCTGTACTCCCTGCTGATGGAGCTGTCCCGCGATTACCAGCACCGGATTCTGAATCCCGAAAGCGCGCCGATCCGGCTGATGGATACGCCGTTTCCGAAGACGGCGCAGGTGGCGTGTCAGGGGACGGCGGGTGCGTACTCCGAAATCGCCGCGCGGACGCTGTTTGACGAGCCGGCAATCGAATTCTGCCCCACCTTTGAATCCGTTATGCAGGCGGTCGCCGACGGACGTGTCCGTTATGGTGTTCTGCCGATCGAAAACAGCAACGCGGGATGCGTTGAAGCGGTCTACTCCCTGCTGAACAAATACGGTGTGTACATCGTGCGTGAGGTGAAGTGCGCGATCCGGCACTCGCTGCTCGCACCGAAGGGAACGAAACTCGCGGACATCCGTGAGGTGATCTCGCACGAGCAGGCGGTGCATCAGTGTTCGGAATTCCTCGCCGCGCATCCGGAAATCAGGGTTTCCTATGCGCCGAACACCGCCGTTGCCGCGAAAATGGTCGCGGAATCCGGACGGTGCGACCTCGCGTCGCTGTCGTCCCACCGCTGTGCGGAGATTTACGGTCTCGATGAACTGGCACGCGACGTGCAGAACACCGACAACAACCGGACGCGGTTCCTCTGCGTTTCGAAGGAACTGGAACTGTACCCCGATGCGGACAAGGCGAGCATCATCATCGTGACCGACAACAAGCCGGGGGCGCTGTACAAGGTGCTGTCGCGGTTCTTCGCGCTGGGCATCAACATTTCGAGCCTTGTTTCGCAGCCGATTGCGGGCAGCGATTTCGAATCGCGGTTTTATCTGGATTTCGAATCCCACGTCCTGTCCGACGATTTCGCCGCGCTGATCGACAACGCGCACGCGATGTGCCGCGAATTCAAGTATCTCGGAAGCTATAAAGAGGGTTGAAAATGGCGGATTACGGAAAAATTATTGTTCTGAACGGGCCGTCGAGTGCGGGGAAAACCACGCTTTCGCGGAATCTGCAGAAAATCTGGGGCCGTCCGCTGTATTATCTGTCGTACGATTCCGTGGATTGGTACATGGCGCCGTTCGGCGTGACCGGACGGGACTACGGAATTGACGCCGTGCGGGATTTTCTGGCGGTGATGTACGAATCGGCGGCGGCAATCTGCCGTTCCGGGCGGGATGTCGTGATCGACAACTGCCTGTTCGACTGCGAGGATATTTATGAGATGTCGCAGGAAATTATGAAAGATTGTCCGGTGACGATGGTGCGGATCAAGCTGCCTATGGAAGAGCTGGAACGGCGGGAAATCGCGCGCGGCGACCGTACCCCCGGCAAGGCGAAATGGCAGGAGATGCACATCACCCCGAAGGAGGACGGGGCGTATGACGTGATCGTCGATACGTCGCGGGATTCGATGGAATGTGCGGAAACGATCAAAAAGTTTTTTGAATAACAAAAGACGGAGCGGCAGAAATGCCGCTCCGTTTTATCATTGACAAACATGAGATGGTATGGTATACTTGTAGTACATAAATATGGAAAGGGTTTCTCTCATGAAACGAATTTTCTTTTTACTCTCAGGGTTGCTTCTGATTTTCGTGTTTGTGTCCTGCAATAAGGACGATACGCCGGAGACTTCCATGAAGGATGCCCTGAAAATCAGCGCGTACGTGTACAACGAGGACGGGGAGACGTGGAGTTTTCAGCAGCTTCGGCTGAACGAGCCGAAGGAACTTGTGCCGACGTATGTATTGGCACAGGAAGGGGTAGAGATGAATAATTTCAACTTTCGTTTTGAATACGAAGACGGAATCTGTGTCATGTCCGCGCCGAACCGTGATATGCAGCTTTCTGTGGGAAAAAACGGCGGGATGTGGCAGCGCGGAGAGGATATGAGTACGCGGGTTTATGATTTTCAGAACGACTATGAACTGACCTTATCCCGACCGGGATATATGGCGGTTGCTTTGTTTGGAATGAAGAACCACAATATATATGCTGCGGAGGAAGTTGCTCCCGTTCTTTATAATTTTGAGGCATACATCGGGCAGGAATACTATCTTACCGTAAAGGCGTGTGATTTTGAGCAGAATCCCGTCATTACCGCGCAGGTGAAGCTGACTTCTCTGGAGGACGGAGCAGCTCCTGATGGAGAATCCCGCCATTTCTCCATTGAAATCGTGTCCTACGAATACAGCGATTTCTATAAAATGATGGAAGGAGCATCGTGATAAAAATCCACGGGGATACAGAATTTTGTATACCCGTGGATTTTTTAACAGATGTATGCGCGATCACCTTTTCTCCCGATACACGGACGGTGTCTGCTTTGCATCTTCGTCCGACCATGTTTTTTCGGGGGCTTCGCCAAGGCGGCGTGCCTCTTCTTCCTCGACGGAGGTACGGTACTGTTTTTTGTAGCCGAGGAGGTAGCCCGCACAGCCGCCGGCGAAAAGCAGGATGCAGTAGATTACGATTGCGAGCAGGGTGATGTGTCTGGGAAACTGGAACGCGACGTCCACGAACAGGGAACGGTCGCCGCGGGCGATGAACCGCGCGATGTACTGGACGGGGCCGGCGAAAAACAGATAGGCCATGTTGACGCGGGTGACGAACGCGCAGAGCAGACCGTGCAGGGCAATGCCGGTGCCGATGCCCGTGAGCATGACCGGGATGTCCGGACGGTCGGCGTTCAGTCCGTACCAGAAGCGGTACCGTGCGGAGGACGAACCGAGCATGGAGAGGAACCAGCCGCATCCGACGGTGCAGAAGACCTGCGAAACGGTGAGGTAGATCAGCCAGAGCTTCTGATTGTCGTATTCCATATAGTAGCCGAGGATGAATTCGAACAGGTGGGGAAGCGTGATGATATATCCCGCGATCAGAACGGTGAGATTGGACAGCGCACCGATCAGGGTGACGTAAACAAAGCTCAGTCCGGCGTGGGACAGAAACTGCCGTACCCGGCGCGGCGGACGGGGAAGTTTCCGGAGAAGACTGTGCAGAAGATCTTTCAGAAGTTCGCGGATCATACAGAGGCCTCCTTTTTAAATAACTACACTTTTCGTTTGTGTGGTTTTATTCTACCATATTATGACGTAACTGTCAAGGAACAGAATCCACGAAAAAAACGCACGTCGTTTGGTCATTCGAACGGGAGGTGCGTTTTTTGGCGGGAATTTACAGGAATGTCTGTACGATCGCCTGCATGGAGCCCGTGACGGTGAGAACGGTCAGAATCTGCAGGATCCAGAAAAGGTGTTTTTTGCGGGTGTAGAAATGGTATTCGTCGCAGACCGCGCGGATCGGCTGCAGGGTGATGAAGATACACGGGAAAATGGTGATGAACCAGACCTCCCACGTCGTGATCGGAATGAGGGAGGCGAGAAGAATACAGAAATGGAGCGGAAGGGGAATCATCATGGCGCAGAGAAGGAGTCTCGGGTGATCCTCCGGAAGAATCCCGCGTGCATTTTGAATCTGTTCGTATTTTTTCATCTCCGTCATGCCCCATACGCTGACTCCCGAAGCAAAGGCGTAGAGCGTCAAAAGAACAGCGGTGATCAGGACGGGGAGGATGCGGCCGTGGAACAGGTGCCGGTACGCGAAAACGGCGGCGCACAGAAAAAGGAGGAAAAAGAAGGTACTGTAAATGAGACGTTTGACCATGGGGACCTCCGGAAACTGTTTTTATAGCTATATTTTACTATACCTCCGAAGGTTTGTCAATCGTTCGTGTCGGACAGTTCATCCGAACAGGAGATTGACCGTGGCGCACAGCCCGTACCCCAATACCGTGGGCAGAACCGCCGACAGTACCGTATATGCTGTGCTGCCGGTTTCTTTTTTGATGGTCATCAGCGTTGTCGCGCAGGGGAAGTGGAACAGTGTGAACAGCAGGACACACACTGCCGTCACCTCATCCCAGCCGTTCGCCGTAAAAGCTGCCGGAATGTCGAACGTATCGGCAAGGCTGACCGCCGAACCTCCGGCGAGCGCGAGGGGAAGAATCAGCTCCGCCGCCGGAAGTGCGAACAGAAATGCCAGCATCCACGTGCCGTCCATGCCCGCGAAGTGTCCGATGGGGTCGAGCAGGCGGGTGAGGTATCCGTATATACTGGATTCCCCGACGGTTATGTTGGACACGAGCCAGATCAGCGCACCTGCCGGTGCCGCAGCGGAAACCGCGCGTCCGAGGACGAATACCGTACGGTCGAGGACGGAGCGCACGATCACGCGGCCGACCTGCGGCATCCGGTACGGCGGCAGCTCCAGCGTGAACGACGACGGCGTTCCGCGGAGGATGGTGACGGAGAGAAGTTTCGAACACAGCAGGGTCATTCCGACCGCCAGCAGGAGTACCCCGACCATGGCGGCGGCGGACATCCCCGTTCCCATACCGAGACAGGCGAGCGCGGCGAGGATGGCGGGGAAACGTCCGTTGCAGGGGATGAAGGAATTCGTGAGAACGGCGATCAGCCGTTCGCGCGGCGAGTCGATGATGCGGCAGCCCGTGACGCCGGCGGCGTTGCACCCGAGGCCCATTAACATGGTGAGCGACTGCTTTCCGCATGAGCCGCAGCAGGCGAAGCAGCGGTCGAGGGAAAACGCCACGCGCGGAAGATAGCCGAGGTCTTCAAGTAGGGTGAACAGCGGGAAGAAAATCGCCATCGGCGGCAGCATCACGGCAATAACGCGGAACACGGTCGCGATCACGCCGTCGCAGAGGAGCAGCGCGAGGTTTTCCGGCAGGACGGCGGTCAGCGCGGTTCGGAGGTGTCCGGCGAGAAAGGACAGCCCTGCGTCGAGCGCGTCGGAGATATATCCGCTGCCGGAGAGGGTAAGCCAGAACACGACGGCGAGCAGCAGGAGCAAAAACGGGACGGCGGTCAAGCGTCCGCAGAGGATGCGGTCGATTTTCCGGTCGCGCACGGTCGGGTCACGCCCGTTTCTGACGGTGACGCAGGCGGACGCGATTTCCGCCGCACGTTCGGCAGGCGTTCCGGTGAGACTGACGGGCTGACGCGGACGGTGGTTCGCGACGGCGGTTTTCAGTTCGTTGAGACCGGCGTTCTGACGTGCCGCCGTGAAGACGACGGGACATCCGGTGAGGGTTTCGAGCCGTTCGCGGTCGACGGAAATCCACTTTTTCTCCGCTTCGTCGATGAGATTGACGCAGAGAATCACGTCGTCCGTGAGGTCGCAGATCTGCATCGCGAGGATCAGGCTCCGCTCGAGACAGCAAGCATCGCAGACACAGACGACGGTGTCGGGACGGTTTTCGGTGAGAAAATCCCGTGCGGTTTCCTCCTCGGGCGAATGACTGGCGAGGGAATAAATTCCCGGCAGGTCGGTGAGGGTGACGGTGCAGTCTTCGACGGAAAACGTGCCTTCCGCGATTCCGACGGTTTTGCCCGCCCAGTTGCCGGTATGCTGATGCAGTCCGGTGAGGGCGTTGAACACGGTGCTTTTGCCGACGTTCGGGTTTCCGGCAAGGGCGGCGGTGACGGTGCGGCTCATCCGGAAACCTCCGGTGCAGAAACGGCGACGATTCCGGCATCCGCACGGCGCAGGGCAATGACGGCTCCGCGGACGAGGTAGGCGCACGGGTCGCCGAGGGGGCTCTGCATGGTGCAGGTGACGGCGGAACCGGCGGTCAGACCGAGGTCGGACAGACGCAGGGCGAGATTGTGCGCGGGATCGGTGACAAAGCGGACGGCGGCGGTTTCGCCGGGGCGCAGATCGGACAGTTTTTTTATATTATTCATGGGGTCTCCCTTGGAATGCTGAAGATGTATGCGGCATATAGTTGCGTGAGGGCAACAATGTTTGCCTCGATATAAGGATATGTCGGGGAAGGGAGAGTGTGACACATGGCGGAGAAGGAATTTCTGACGGACAGCGGGTATGCCGGAGAGGTACGGAAAAACGGCGGGATCAGTCCTGCGACGGAGGATTATCTGGAGATGGTCTGCCGTCTGGCGCGGTCGGATGAGGAGGGGGCAAGTGAAACGATGCGTCCGGTGCGGATCTGCGAACTGGCGGAGAAACTGCACGTTTCACCGTCATCGGCATCGCGGATGGCACAGAGTATGTCACTGCGCGGCTTCGTGGATTTCAAGCGATACGGGTTTATCACGCTGACGGCGGCGGGTGCGGAAATGGGGGATTACCTCATCCGGCGGCACAAGGTGGTGCTGGAGTTTCTGGAGTGGCTGCGCGGAGACCGGGATTGTTTTGAGGAAGCGGAGCGGATCGAACATCATCTGTCGCGCCGGACGGTGGAGGCGATGGAGAAAAGAATGGCGGACGGGGAATGATTCACCGGGCGGGTGCATAGGATACAGTGCAGAAAAGTTTATAGAATACCGATGGAGGGGCAAAAATGAATCAGACGATTTACGTGAAGCGGTTTGACACATCCGCGGTCTGCGATGTGACGGAAGACTTTGTTCTGCCGGACTACATACCGGAGGTACGGCGGGTGATCGGGGTACGGACGTCGGTTTCGGCGGACGGAAAGTACCTTTCGGGGGATGAACTGGAGACGGACGGCGGTGTCACGTACAACGTGATGTACGTCGGCGGGGACGGAGCGATCTGCATGACCTCGCAGACGTCGTCGTACACGGGGCGCGTGCCGCTGAAGACGGAGGATGACCGGTTCACGCCGCAGGACATTGTGCTGACATGTACGGCAGAAAATGTGAACTGCCGGGTGACGGCGCCGCGGAAGATCACGCTGTCGTCGAAGGTGCGGATGAAGATTCTGTCGCAGAAGCCGGCGGATGTGACGATGAAAGTGGAAGGAACGTACCCGGTACGCCGGAAGACGGAGACGAGAAAATGCGGGGTTCTGTCGGAATACCGTCAGACGGGGGAATGTTCGGGTGAGATCCGCGAGAGGGAAGGGATGCAGGTGATCTGCGCGAGCGGGGAACTGTGTCTGTCGGACGCGCGGGTGAACGGCGGAAGCGTGGACATCAAGGGAGACGCGTACGTGACGGCGGTGCTGCTCTCGCCGGAGGGGAACTACGTGACGGCGAAGTCGCGGGTACCGGTGGAGGAAGAGATATCGCTTGCGGAGGTACCGCGGGACGGAAGCTGTCACGCGGCCGCGTTCGGGGAAGTGGTTCTTCTGGAGATGCAGGCAGCGGATGACGGCGTTCTGACGTGGCGGATGGAGTATGACGTGGACTGCGCGGTACTGAAAGGGACGAAAGCGTCGGTGGTGACGGACGCGTACCTGACAGGAAGCGCGGATGTTCTGGAAACGGCGGCATACGACTCGGTCTATCCGGCGGGTACGGTAAACGGCCGTCTGACGGTGCAGACTTCCGCGAAGCTGAAGCCGGGCATGACCTACGTCTGCGCATGGGGACGCGGCACGGCAGACCGTATGGAAACGGCGAACAACCGCATGATCATCACAGGAAACGCGGTGATCTCGGCAGTGGAATCGGGCAACGGCGAAGCAATCCTCGATGAACTGACGCTCCCGTACCGCTACGAATGCGAATCCGTGACGGACAAAACGGCCGACCACGCCTGTCTCGCGGGAAAAACGTCGGTCCGTGTGACGGACATTCAGGCACGTGTTGACGGAGATATCCTGAACCTGACCGCCGAACTGGCGATTTCCGCGGCAGTTGTCGGGCTGGAGACGGTAAAATGCGTGTCATCCATTGCGCCTGCTCCGGACGACGGTTCGTTTAAGAAAAGTGAAAACATGATCCGCATCTACGTTCCGGACGAAGAGGAAACGGCATGGGATGTGGAAAAGCGGTTCCGTCTGGGCAGGGATGCAAAGGCGGAGGGGAGTGTTTATGTGATTTAGGGGGAGTTTGTGCAGATTTTTCGGGATGGGGGAGACGGTCGCTTTTTGAAAAAAGCTCCGCAAAAACTTCAATCGGAGACACGAAGTGTCTCCAGTAGCCGGCTATTGCAGTTGATATGATTTGGAGGGGGAAAAGGAGAA
>JBGVOJ010000455.1:0-3589 GCA_045126415.1 Eubacteriales bacterium
TTCTCCTTTTCCCCCTCCAAATCATATCAACTGCAATAGCCGGCTACTGGAGACACTTCGTGTCTCCGATTGAAGTTTTTGCGGAGCTTTTTTCAAAAAGCGACCGTCTCCCCCATCCCGAAAAATCTGCACAAACTCCCCACTGTATGTTGACAATCCCGCCCATATATGCTATAATAATTGAAACTACTTTAAAAACGGAGGATCATGTCATCATGGACTGCGGCGACAGTACCGAGTGTAACCGACGTGCTTTTACCACAACCAAATATGACACCTGCGATAACTATTGCTATTCCAAGGCATTGCTGCGCTCTCATGTAGGGTACAGGTATGCCTTTTTGCATTTTCGCCGGTTTCTGACCTGATATTTTAGTTCTTCATTAAGATTTTTTGCATGACTGAAGTACAGAATATTTTTTGGAGGATTCATATATCATGGACATATGGGGACAGCTTCTTCTCCAGTTTATACTTATTTTTCTGAACGCCGTGTTTGCCTGTGCGGAGATCGCGGTGCTTTCGGTGAACGAAGCAAAAATCACAAAACTTGAAGAAAACGGCAGCCGGAGCGCAAAAAAACTCCGGAAACTTACCGAACAGCCGTCAAAATTCCTTTCCACCATCCAGATTGCCATCACGCTCTCCGGCTTCCTCGGAAGTGCGTTCGCGGCCGATAACTTTGCTGCCCGTCTCGTTGACTGGGCTGTGAAGTTTGAACTTCCGGTCGATCGCGACGTCCTGCAGAATATCGCGGTCGTCATCATTACGCTCATCCTTTCCTATTTCACTCTCATTCTCGGCGAACTTGTGCCCAAACGCCTCGCCATGAAGAAGAGTGAATCCATGGCGCTGGCGATGGCTCCGATGCTTCTCGGCTTTGCCAAACTCTTTACTCCCGTTGTCTGGTTCCTTTCCGTTTCCACCAATCTCGTTCTGCGTATGATGGGCATCGACCCCAACGAAGAAGACGAGGAGGTCAGCGAAGAGGGGATTCGCCTGATGGTCGACGAAGGCGGTCAGAAGGGCGTCATCGACGAACAGGAACAGAAAATTATTCAGAATGTCTTCGAATTCAACGACATCACCGTCGGCGAATTTGCTACCCACCGTACCGATATTCATCCGCTCTGGCTCGAGGATGACGACGAGGAATGGGAAAATATTATCCACGATACCCGTCATTCCATGTACCCCGTCTGCGGAGATTCTATCGACAATGTCGTCGGGATCCTCAGTGTCAAGGACTACTTCCGGCTCCGCGGTGCGCCGCGTCAGCAGATTCTCGACGAAGCCCTCCGTCCCGCGTATTACGTTCCCGAAGGTCTTCATGCCGACGTGCTCATGAAGCAGATGAAGAACACCAAAAATCACTTCGCCGTGGTTCTCGATGAATACGGCGGACTCCGCGGGATCGTCACCATGAACGACCTGCTCGAACAGCTCGTCGGCGACCTCACCGACAACAACGACGAGGCGGAACCCGAAGAACCCGATATCGTCAAGCTCGATACCCCGGAAGACGACGACTGCGAAGGCATCTGGGTTATTCGCGGGGTTGCTTCCCTCAGCGAAGTTGCGGAAGAACTGAACGTCGAACTGCCCACCGAAAAATACGATACCATGGGCGGCTACGTCTTCTCCAATTACGGCATTGTTCCCGAGGACGGCACGGAATTCGACATCGAACTCGAACCCCTCCACGTCCGCGTCACCGAAATCAAGGATCACCGCATCATGAAGATGATTGTCCGCCGCGACCGGATCGTGATTGACGGTGAGGAAGACGACGAAGACGATGACGACGAAAAGGAAACCGAAAAGGATTCCGGAGAGAAAAACAAAAAACGATAAAACAAGCAAGGGAGATACTCCGGACGGGAGTATCTCCCTAAAAATTTTACGGAAAATTTTAAGAATCCATTAACCGGAAGGCGGGTTTCGGTACTATATGATTGAAGATCTTCATAAACCCATTTTCAGGAGAATCCCATGAATTATCAGACGATTGCTTCCCTTGTGGAAGCCAATATGAAAACGATTTATGCTTACGCATTGAACCGTGCGGCGGTGAAAGAAGAGGCGGAGGATCTTGCGGGTGATATTATACTTGCAATTCTCCAGAGTGTACCGCGTTTAAAGAACGATGATGCTTTTTACGGCTGGTTCTGGGCAATCGCGGCAAATACGGTAAAAAAATATTTTCGGAAGAAAAGCAGTTCTTTCGTCGTTGAAATGGATGAATCATACTCGGAGAGCGAGGATATTTCCGAAGCGGTGATATACAACGAGGAAATCGCCGTTCTCCGGCGCGAACTGACCCTTTTGGCGAAAGAATACCGTGAATGTACACTGGCGTATTATTTTGATGAACTTTCCTGCCGCGAAATTTCTGACAAATTCGGGATTTCCATTGAAATGGTAAAATATTATCTGTACAAAACCAGACGAATTTTAAAGGAGGGCATGACTATGTCACGAGAATACGGCGAAAAAAGCTACCGACCCGCTACATTTCACTTCCATACGATTTTCAGCGGTGCTTTCAACCGGGAATATCAGAATCTGTTCAGCCGCAAACTCCCGGGAAATATCCTGTACTGTGCTTACTATACTCCCATGACCGTCAGTGAACTTTCTCTGGAACTGGGTGTTTCCGCTGTCTATCTGGAGGATGAGATCGAGCTTCTGAAAAAGTACGATCTTCTGACCGTGACCGGAAACAGCAAAGTTCAGACGAAACTTTGTATTTTTACCGAAGCCTATGACCGTGAATTTTACCGTGCGGCGGAAGAACGATTTACCGGAAGACTGGACGGAATTCTGGCGTCTGTGAAACAAAAACTTCCCGAAATCCGGAAACTGAACTTCCGCGGCTGTGCAATGGAAGAAAACCGCCTGATGTGGGCACTGTACTATAAACTTATCTGCGAGGGATGCGGACACTGGAAGGATTTCTGTCATGTCGAATATCCGCGTGTGCTTTACGGAGATGCCAAAGGTGTTGTATACGGTGTGGACTACGAGGATGGAGAAGGTATTTATTCTTCAAATGCTTTTGCCGGCTACTACGGTCTAAGCGAAACGACAGCGGCGAATTTTGCCGATTTTGGGGTCTTGGGAGATAAAAATGCCTTTGGCAGCGGACATAACTGGTCGCGTCTGTCGGAATTTGTGAAACAGAGCAGAGAAGGCGGTGCGTGTGCTCCGCTGGCGTACTTCACGCCGGAACAGGTGGATCGGATTTACGGGGAGATTCTTTCCGAAGAAATTGCCGCTCTCGGAGAGTTTTACCGTGATCTTACGGATTGCGCGGCGGAAATTATGAAGAATCACGCTCCAAAATCGGTAGCGGAAGAAGTGGACGCAGTTCTGAAGAGTACGATTTTCCACCGTACTGTCGGTTTGATGGGGAAACTTGCGGTAGATACCGGCGGAATGAAACAGCCCGACGATGATCTTCCGGCGGCAGTGTTTCTCTTTGAGACAAAGTGCATGGAAGTCGGCGTGAAAGGCGACTGCTGCGACTGAAAATAAGTAAAAAACCTTTTCTATATCAAAAAGGTTTTTGGAAGGGGTGTGGGGGAAC
>JBGVOJ010000456.1:0-1957 GCA_045126415.1 Eubacteriales bacterium
CTTTTCCCCTTCTATATCATGCCAACTGCAATAGCCGGCTACTGGAGACACTTCGTGTCTCCGATTGAAAGTTTTTGCGGAGCTTTTTTCAAAAAGCGACCGTATCCCCCTGAACAAACGCCCCGCACACTCCTCCCGTCAACATCCCGCACAAAAAATACCTCAAAACGTATTGCAAAATCCGCCAATATGCTGTAAAATAGAGATATCTATAACAAAGGAAGAAAAGCATATGAAAGATATCATCAGCAATGCGGTGGAGAAATACCGCGAACTCATCCTTGAAGCCGAACGGTTCATCTGGAAACATCCCGAAACCGGGTTCCGCGAAACGGTCACCTCGGGTTATATGGAAGAGAAATTCCGGGAACTCGGGTATGATCTCACGCTCGCCGAGGGGATCACCGGATTCTATACCGTGCTGGATACCGGTCGTCCGGGACCGGAAGTTCTGGTTCTCGGGGAACTGGACTCCATCATCTGCCCCGGTCATAAGGACGCCGATCCCGTGACGGGTGCCGTCCATTCCTGCGGACATAACGCACAGTGCGCCGCGCTTCTCGGCGTTGCGGCGGCTCTGAAGGAACCGGGCGTACTCGACAATATGTCCGGGCGGATCCGGCTGTGCGCCGTTCCGGCGGAGGAGCTGCTCGAAATCGAATACCGCAGCGGTCTCAAGGCGGAAGGCAAAATCAAATATTTCGGCGGCAAGACGGAATTCCTGCACCGCGGCTACTTCGACGGCGTGGATCTGGCGTTCATGGTTCACACGTCCGGCAGCTATTCCATCAGCAGAGGCTCCATCGGCTGTATGTCGAAGAAAATTATCTACAAAGGCAAAGCGGCTCACGCAGGCGGCAGTCCGTGGGCGGGACGGAACGCTCTGTACGCAGCGACCTGCGGTATCAACGCCGTCAACGCCATCCGCGAAACCTTTGCCGAACCCGATACGATCCGCGTACATCCGATCATTACCCACGGCGGTGATATGGTCAACGCCATCCCCGCCACGGTCACGCTCGAAAGCTACGTCCGCGGCAGCAGTTTTGAAGCAATCAAAAAAGCGAACGCAAAAGTCAACCGTGCCCTGACCGGTGCGGCACTGTCCCTCGGTACAAACATTGAGATCATCGACGCACCCGGCTACGGTCCGCACAAAAACGCGACAGGCATGATGAAACTCGCGGAAGACGCGGCAAAACTGGCGATCCCGGACTATCCGATGAGCGTCAGCGAACATGTCGGCTCCGGCAGTACGGACATGGGGGACCTGTCCGCGATCATGCCGGTCGTTCATCCGTACAGCGGAGGAGGCCGCGGAACCGGTCACGGCAGCGACTACGAAATCGCCGATCCCGTGGCGGCCTGCGTGGACTGCGCGAAATGGCAGGTCGGCATGCTCTACCTCCTTCTGAAGGATGACGCGGAACGTGCCAAAGTCATCAAAGCCGAATTCCAGCCGCAGTTCGCCTCCAAAGAAGACTACCTCGCCTACATCGATGAACTGAACTGCGAAGGCGACCGCATTGAGTACCGCGAAGATGGTACGGCGGTGGTAAGAGTGTAAGGAAATTTTTTGGGAAGAAACTTTTTAAAAAAAGTTCCTTTCCAAAATCCCATCTTCAAAATTTTTCCGACAAATATAAATCAAGGAGGTTCCTATGAGTAACTTAAAAATCGGGTTCGCGCGTACCATGCTGAACCCGCCGAACGATCTGTTTATTTCCGGTTACTATTCCGAACGCCGCGGTCAGGGATGTCTGGACGATCTCGCCGCAAGTGTGCTGGCGTTCTCGGACGGTGAACGGACGGCTGTGGTCTTTACGATGGACGTCATCGGGATCGATCAGGAATTCGGCGATGAACTGCGGAAAATTATCGCCGGACGTACCGGTCTGCCGTATGAAGCGATCTATTATGCCTGCACGCACACGCATACCGCTCCCGCCATCAGCAG
>JBGVOJ010000457.1:0-1103 GCA_045126415.1 Eubacteriales bacterium
CCGCTGACATTTACGGCACTTTTTGTCATACGCGACGAAGTGCGTAAGGAAGTCCTCCCAGCCGTAATGGAATGCCGCAGTGCGGGAATCAAAGTGGTCATGCTGACCGGTGACAACGACCGTACCGCTGCCGGAATCGCACGTGAATGCGGAATCCTGCCGGAAAATTATCGGATTTTCGAAAAAAACTGCGGAATCTCACGTTATGTCAGCGAACATGCCTCCGTGGTGATTGAAGGACAGTCTCTGAAAGAACTGAGTGACGCGGAACTTACGGAACTGCTTCCCTGCATCTGCGTAATCGCACGGGTAACGCCCACGGACAAAAGCCGTCTCGTACGTATTGCAAAAGCGTCGGGACACGTCACCGGTATGACCGGAGATGGAATCAACGACGCTCCGGCAATCAAGGCAGCGGACGTCGGTTTTGCGATGGGCAGCGGTACCGATGTGGCACGGGAAGCGGGCGATATCGTGATTACGGACGATAATTTTGTCTCCATCACGAAAGCCGTACTTTTTGGCAGGACGATTTTCGAAAGCATCCGGAAATTCATCACGTTCCAGCTGACGATGAACCTGTCCGCGGTAGGCGTTTCGGTTCTCGGACCGGTATTCGGAATCGAAAGTCCGGTGACGGTCATTCAGATGCTGTGGGTCAATATCATCATGGATACTCTCGGTTCCCTTGCCTTCGCCGGAGAACCCGCACTGGCCGAATATATGACACGTCCACCGGTGGGGCGCGATGAACATATCCTGAACCGTGCGATGGTGCGGCAGATCGTTCTGACCGGAACCTATGCCATCGTGCTGTCCACGTTCTTTCTGGTGTCCCCGTCGGTGCGCTACATGTTCGGCGGTTCCATGGAGTATCATCTCACGCTGTTCTTTGCCCTGCTTATTTTCATGGGAATCGGGATTGCGATGTGTACCCGTACAGAAAGGATCAATCTGTTTGCCAATATCCGCCGGAACGCCGCGTTTATGCTGATTATGCCGGTTGTCGCGGCAGTACAGCTGCTGATTATCTATTTCGGCGGCGAGGTCTTCCGCTGTGTACCTCTGGAGAGGTACGAACTGCTGCTCTGTGCACTGTTCGC
>JBGVOJ010000458.1:0-6369 GCA_045126415.1 Eubacteriales bacterium
CTTTAAAATATGATCCCAAAAGGGGGCAAACCGCTGCCCGGGGAAAAAGAAAATAAAATTTTGTGGGGAAACTTTTTTTAAAAAAAAGTTTACCCCACACCCCTTCCAAAAAACTTTAAACTATATAGATTGACAGAGAAAGGAGTACACCATGTCTGACAACTACACCCGTGCGATACGGTTTGAACGTCCCGACTACATTCCGATGTCCTTCCACATCAACTCCGCCTGCTGGAACCATTATCCGAAGGAAGCGTTATGGGATCTGATGGAAGAGCACCTCCTGCTCTTCCCCGGATTCGTCCGTCCTTCCGCCGACTGGGAACCGGCCCACATCCTCTGTGCCAGAAAGGACGCGCCGTACACCGACCCGATGGGGTGCGTCTGGTACACCTCGGACGACGGAATCACCGGCACGGTGAAGGGGCATCCGCTGGAAGACTGGAGTGCGTTCGGCACGACGTGGACAATGCCCGATCCCACCAAAACGGACGGTCTGTACATGACCGACCTCGAAGGACAGCTGCGCTGGTACGAGGACATGCGGAAAAACGGCGGCAAATTCCGTGGGGGACTGCGGCACGGCCACACGTTCCTGCAGCTTTCTGATCTGCGCGGCTACGAAAATCTGCTGTTCGACATGGCGGACGGAGAGCCTCTGCTCGACGAACTGATCGATCAGCTCTGCGAATTCAACCTCGCGCTCGTCCGGCGGATGGTGAACAGCGGCTGCTGTGTCTCCATGGGGTATCCGGAAGACCTCGGGATGCAGGTCGGGCCGATGCTGTCACCGGAGATGTTCCGCCGCTACATCCAGCCGTCCTACCGGAAGCTGATGAAGCCGGCGCACGACGCGGGCATCCCGATCCATATGCACTCGGACGGTGACATCCGCGCTCTCGCGGACGACCTCATCGAAAGCGGCGTGGAAGTCATGAACCTGCAGGACCTCGTGAACGGCATCGACTGGATCGCCGGCCGTTTCCGCGGAAAAACCTGCGTGGAACTCGACATCGACCGCCAGCTCGTCACCCCGTTCGGCACCCCTGCCGACGTCGATGCCCTCATCCGCGAAGAAGTCGAAAAACTCGCTCTCCCCGAAGGCGGCCTCTGCATGATCTACGGCCTCTACCCCGGCGTCCCCCTCGCCAACGTCAAAGCCCTCATGGACGCGATGGAAAAATATATGTTCTGGTTTGATTGAGGGGAGTTTTCTTGGGGAGGAACTTTTTGAAAAGTCCCAATTCGACTTTGTGTTCCTGCCGAACGTAAAGCCAGAGTACAATAAACCTGAATTTTTGGAGGTAACTGTATGTTAGCGTACTCTATTATTATGTTTTTAGTTGCAATGATTTTTATGGGAATGGGAATTGCAATATACAGGGGCAAAACGGATTTGATTCACGATTACCACCAAACAAAAGTTACGGATAAAGTAGCCTACGGAAAAGCCTTTGGAAAAGCAATGTTTGTTATAGCAGTAGCGTTGCTGCTCAGCGGTATAATAGGTCTGTTTAATAACTTTATTATACTTGCTGATGTAGTGCTTATTATAGGATTGGTTATTGGCATAGGCTGCATTGTTGCGGTACAAAGAAAATACAATAAGGGCGTATTCTAAATCCCAATTTATCTGAACATCGGGAACACAAAAAGTAATTGGGAGTTTGAAAAAAGTTCCTCCCCAAACCCCTCTTCAAAAACTTTTAAACGAATAAGACAGACAAAGAAAATGCAGATTTTACGATTCAAAATCTGCACTTTTTTCTTATTTTTTCAGTTTTTTCAGCAGTTCCAGTTCTTCCGGACGGTATGGTTTGCCGTCGGGATGGAGGACGTCGTGCTGCCATACGGGCGGATTCGGGTCGTTTCTGCCCCACCAAAGGTTGGTCTGGGTGCGGCCGACGACAAATCCCCAGTGCCAGCAGGAGATTTTCTGTTCGGCGAAATAGGGGAGGTGATCTTCAAAGCCGTTATTGTGTTCGCGGCAGAGCCATTCCGTCACGAACAGCGGTTTACCGAGGGATTGGACGGATTCCACAAACGCCTTTGTTTTTTCAATCGGCTGGTACGAGTGGAAGCTGATGACGTCGGACAGCTCAAGCATCGCGCAGTTAACGGAATCGCGCAGATCGGTGCGCCACACACCGGCGGTCAGCGGCTGTTCCGGTTCGCATTCCCTTGCCCAGCGGAAGCAGTTCACGAGAAGCGGCAGGGATTCGTGTCCCCGGTTCGTGTTGCCGGGTTCGTTGAACAGATCCCACGCGACGATGCGGGAATCGTCCCGGTGTGTACCGATGACGGCATGAACGTAGTCGCGGAGCGCGGGTTGTTTTGCGGGATCATCGGCATTGCGGAAACCCGGGGACGGCGTCCAGCGTCCGTTGTGCAGACCCGGCACGGGATCGAGCTGCTTTCCGAGGAAGGGATCATGTCCCTGATCGAACGCGCAGTCGTCGAAGAGAATCGGCAGGACGGACAGACCGTTTCCGTCCGCAATGGTGAGGAAAGTTTCGAAGGTGTCAAGGAAGCCGTCCCCTTCGTTTTCCCAGACGATGAACGGCAGGAACACGCGCACGCTGTTGTAGCCGCAGTCCGCCGCCCACGCGAGTTCGCGCCGGATGGCCGATTCGTCAAAGGATTCCTTCTGCCACATTTCCGTGGAATTCACCGCCGTGGACGGGAGATAATTCATCCCGACCTGCCATGAAACAGTTTCGTACCAGTTATTCGCCTGTTCGGCAGTCCAAACTTTCATGATATCATTCCTTTCAGGGATTTTTCATATGAGCAAATCCGCACCGCTGGCACAGCGGCTCGGTAATACAGCGTTTTGCAAAAGCTCTCCGCATACGGACCGCGCGTTTGCAGGACAGAATCTCGGACAGCGGCGTTTCAAACAGATTGCCGAGTGCAATGACTCCGTCCGCGTCAAGGCAGCACGGAACCACCGTCCCGTCGCTGAGAACACCGATCTGATCGACCAGACCGAAGCAGGTATGCGTATCGCCGCAGAATTCCGCTTCCGGATCCGGCCATTCAAACTTTTCGCCCCATTCCAGAAAAAGCTTATGACGCAGCTTATAGCCGCTGAAGATCGTCCGCCATTCTTCGGGAAACCGTGCGTGCATCCGGTCGAGAATCTGCGCATTCAAAGTATCTTCCCCGCCGATGTTCCACAGACGCATGACGGAAACGATTCCCTGTGCGGACGCACGTTCACAGAAATCGAAGCATTCGTCCAGATACTGCTCCGGCGTGATGGACAGGGTGTTCGCCTCATACGAATGCAGGGACACGCTGACCTTGAACAATGCCGGTGCACTCAGGAGAACATCCGCGCGTTTTTTCAGCAGGGTTCCGTTGGTCGTAAGGATCACCTTGAAACCCAGCTGTCCGGCAATTTCAAAAAATTCCGGCAGATCGGGATGCAGAAGCGGCTCTCCCATCAGATGAAAATACAGATAATCCGCAAAACTGCGCAGTTCGGTCGCCGCGCGGGTAAATTCCTCGCGGTTGATATACCGGATCGGCCGTTTGGTCCCGTGACAGAAGCTGCACGACAGGTTGCAGGCGTTGGTGATCTCAAGAAAGGCTTTGTTCGGCATGGGTGCTCCTTTTCGTTCGGTTGTAATACGTTCATTATACACTACGGAAGGATGTTTTCCAAGGTGATTTGCGGAAAAACTTCTCCTTCCGCGTAAAAATTCCGCAAAAAAGACCGGCGTACCGGTCTTTTTTCTTTTTATTCCGCAAGAAGCCATTCCAGATCAAATTCCCGTACCGCGACGCCGTCACCGTAAGGATCACGTTCCCCGCGTTCGTACAGGAGGTAGAAATGCCCGTCCGCTTTCGAATAGTCGAGGCTGGAGTACGCGCACGCATTTTTCCAGATGAGCTTCGTCTTCGCCCAAGTGTCGCCGCTGTCGAAGCTGACGCACGCGGTCATGGTGTTCCGCTTTTCCGAGCGCGGATTGACGAAAACCGTCACGGAATCCGCACCGTCCGGCAGAAGTTTCCGGTCTTCCACAGGAAGATCGTCCCTCTCCACGCACAGGAACGACGCATTGCAGCCGATGCCCTTTTCTTCCAGCAGGAAATCGTCCGTCCGGAAATCGCCGTAGGTCTCACCGCCGTCCGTACTGATCGCGAGATACCGCTTCTGATCGGCAAAATATGCACGGGAGTTGTAGAGAATCGTTCCGTCGCCGCGCTCGATGAGGGTACCTTCGCCGGTCGCCGCCTGCACGGGTGCGCTTGCCTTCCACGTCAGCCCGTGGTCGTCGCTGTAGACGGAATTGTTGTAGGAGCAGACGCGGAGTCCGTCCCATGTATCGTAATGACCGACGGAAACGCGCGAGGGACAGAGCAGACGTCCCGCATGTTCTCCGTGACGGAGCTGAATACCGTGCGCCGAGCCGTGGCAGCTTCCGCCGAGGGAGACTTGCGCACCGTCATACGGACGGACGAACAGTCTGCCTTCGATGATGAACGGGCGTTCCGTCCACGTTTCGCCGCCGTCGGTGCTGGAAAGGAGGAACGGGCCGCGGCGGATACCGAGAGCCTGCGCGCGTTCTTCGGCTTCTTTTTCCATGGCTGCGAGTTCTTCGGCGGTGTATTTGCCGAATTCGTTCCGCGCGACGGGGTTGCGTCCGGAGGAGCACATGAGGGTATCGGTTTCGGCATCGTAGACCGCGCTGCCGATCATGCACGTCCAGCCGGGGATGCCGGCGAGGGTCTGTACATCCGTCCATGTCCCGTCCGGGAGTTTGCGTGCGCAGACCACCGCGACTTCTTCGGCGTGGTCAATGACGGAATCCTTGCGATCGTTGCAAAACGCGGCGACGGTGCCGTCGTTTGTCACGACGAGGCTCGGGATGCGGTAGTTGGAACGTCCGCCCGACGCGAAAAGCAGCTTGTCACTTTCGTACATGGGTTACCTCCTCAAATTTAAGTTACACGTTGTCAGTCAAAATACTTCTTATATCTCAAAAACGCCGGATCGTCCAGAATATCGAGCGAATTCCCGGTCTGCTGCTGGATCAGCCGCCGGCAGACCCCGATCCGCGACAGCATCGGGGACACAATCGCATGGGTCTGATTCAGATACGTGATAATATCGTCCACCGACACGGGAATCTTGTACCCGTTCACGGAGCTCGCAATAATAACCCCCTCGTCCCGCAGAGGCGCCACCACCCGACGGTAGAGGAAATTCTTCGTGATCTTCTCCTGCGTGTATTCCCGCAGCACCGCGAGAATCTGATCGGACGGATTGTACCGGAACGGATTCACGTTCTGTACCTGAAATAAAATATGCCACAGGAACGCGATCTGCGCCCGCCGTTCGAGCGCCTCGTCCTCTCTGTATTTTTCAATGTAGTCCCGCGCACATTTCACCGCCAGCGCGTAGATCGCCTGGTCAAACTTCATGTCCTCCGGCGACGCCGTGCCGAAATACGGCTCGCGCGGACTCGGAAACCGGTCTTCGATCAGAACCTTGCTTTTCAGCATCTCCAGATAATTCGGGCAGGTGTCGTCGATCAGCGAACGGTTGATCGATCCGCCGATAATGTCCGCCAGCTGCACGAGAATCTCGTCCTTGCTGTTGCAGTAGTCGAAATCGTACTCGTTCAGGATGTTGTACTGCGGCCGGTTGTCCCGCACGTACTGCTTGAACGATTCCTGAAATTCCGTGGTGCCGACCTCATCCTCGATGATCTTCAGTTTCGGGTAAACATGGTACAGCAGGTCGTACAGCCGCTTGTGCATATACTTGATGAACGATTTCTTCTGCTCGGTCAGCGGCGTCCCCCGTACAAATTCCTGCTTGTCTGCGATCATCAGAACCACGCGGAAGTCGAGCGGCAGAATCTGCGAAATGATCCGGTTCCGCCGGTTCACGTCGTCGCTGATCTTGCAGGATTTCATCTCCGTCCTGGCGAATCCGTTGCTCTTCTTGATCTCTTCCACTTCTTCGTGCAGCTGCGGAAGATACCGGTCCTCCACAATCACGGCACATAAAATATAATATTTGGACGCCCCTTCGGTCGTAAAATCGAAACCGAAGCTGCCGCATTCGTCAATATAAGCCGTTCTCCCGGGCTGAGAATCGGCAATACTCTGGAACTCCATATCGTCAAACGTCATCTGGTAGCTCGGAACCATTTCGGATTCACCTCATGAAAATTGTTTTGCTTCCGTTTATTATATCATGTTCAAAAAACAAATACAACGCCCTGCGCGAATTTTATCGAATTTTAAAAGGTGCAATAGTGAAGGAAAGGGGAAACGGTCGCTTTTTGAAAAAAGCTCCGCAAAAACTTTCAATCTGTGTAGCCGGCTTGTGTGGCTGATATGATATAGAAG
>JBGVOJ010000459.1:0-1815 GCA_045126415.1 Eubacteriales bacterium
GTTGGTCTGGTAGACCACCAGACCGGGCTTGGCACCCGCCGGCTTCTTGACCTTCGAAACCTTCATGTAGTCCACCGGAATCATGACGCCGCCGCGCGCCTTGGAGTTGTACGCCGCGATTTCCGCCGCTTCCGTGAACGCACGTTCGGTCGGTTCGTCCTCGCCGTCCTTTTCGATCAGGACAACGTGCGAACCGGGCTGGTTCTTGACGTGGAACCACCAGTCCGAACGGTCGGCGAGCTTGGTCGTGAGGTAGTCGTTCGCGATATTGTTGCGGCCGCAGAGGACGGTGTAGCCCTCGCTTGTCTCGTATTTCGCGATGGACGGCGCGGTCTGCTTCTTTTCCGTGTAGTTCTTCATCTTGGACGCGTACCCGCTGTGGTACAATTCCGCACGGATTTCCGACAGCTCCTTTTCGCCTTCCGCACGGGACAGCGCGTCAAGGACGGAGTAAACGTAAACCAGTTCCTCTTCCGCAGCTTCGATCTGTTCGGCGAGGTGAACCTTCGCGGCCTTGGATTTGTTGTATTTTTTATAATACACCTGCGCGTTCGCGGACGGTGTCAGGCGTTTGTCGAGCGGGATGGTGATCGTTTCGTAATCCTCGCTCATGTAGTTCTGCACCTCGCACTCGGTCAGACCGCGCTTGAGGCGGTAGATGTTCGCGGTGATCAGGTCGCCCCAGAGACGGAATTTTTCCCCGTCCTCACAGGCGGCGAGTTCGTCCTTCTGGATGGCGATTTTCTTCGTGATACGCGTTTCCGCGTTGGACAGCAGCTTGAAAATGTCGGCGGCACGGCGGTGAAGACGTTCGTTCCGGCTGCGCTCGCCGAAATATTCGTCAATCAGCTCGCCGAAGGTTTCCGTGGTTTCGGTCGTCATGGTACGCCCGTACTGACGGATTTCCATGAACGCGTATTCGGCGGGGATGCCGTGTTCATCGCGGATAAGGCAGGGTGTTCCCTCACAGTTTTTGATGTTCGTAATCACGGAATCGAACATCCGCCAGAGGTCACGTGCGGCGTCATGCATGGTCGCGTCGACACGCCCGGCGGCACGGAAGACGATTTCGCGTGCAATCAGCGGGGACAGACCGGCGAAATTCGCCATGATGAACTTTTCCGCGGATTTGTCCGGTTCGGCGGCTGCGGCGAGCTTCTTGAAGAAGCGTTCGTCCACCGGAGTTCCGTCGGAACTCCCGGACAGCGGGTCGTACTTGTCCTGCTTCGGCGGAAGTTCGTAGGTCATGCCGGAGAGAACCTGACGCTTTTCGCTCGTCGTGAAGTCGATGGACTTGAGCACACCGATGATTTTGTCGTCGGCATTGGTGATGATGATGTTCGAAAAACGTCCCATCAGTTCGCAGATGACGTGCTTCTGCGTCGCGAAGCCGAGGTCGTCGTGCGTGTCGAAGGTGATTCTGGCGGCACGTTCAAAGCCGAGCTGTGTGACGCCCGCGAATCTGGCACCCTGAAAGTGCTTGCGGAGCATCATGCAGAACATCGGAGGCGTCGCGGGATTTTCCGGCTTGAGGGAGGTGAGGTTCATCCGCGCACCGCCGCCGGCATTGATGTGAAGTCGGTGTTCTTCGCCGCCGCACCGGATCACAAAGACCGCTTCGTCACGCGACGGCTGATAAATTTTATCTACTTTCCCGTTTGTCAGCTTTTCATTCATCTCATGAATGACAAACCGGAGCATACCAGCATCGTAGGCCATTTTATAAAATGTTGTTTCCCGGGGAAAACTTTTTTGGAAAAAAGTTTTCCCCGGACCCCTTTCAAAAAACTTTATACTGGATGGATTCTTGGAGGT
>JBGVOJ010000460.1:0-1036 GCA_045126415.1 Eubacteriales bacterium
CAATACCGGTTCTTTGATGAATACCAGCCGCACATTACTGCCTGTGTTCGGGAGAAACACCTCTCTTACCACATACTGGTACTAAATATAGTTTAACACAATGTCTGCTATAAATCAAGAGAAAGGGATAGTAAAAATAAAAAATCAACAGCTTACGTGAGTCATCGTGGGTACAATTCCCACGTGGAACACTTCTTGCTGTTGATTATGAAAATATTATATCATCAAAACGACCTCAAGTCAATGCTGGTATTAGAAATGTAATCAAGATGTAATATTTTGTGAAAGGATCGGTGATTAGATGGGGCATACACCATACGGCTATCGAATCAAAAACGGAAAAGCATTTATTGACGAAGTTGCTGCCGAAAAAATCCGACAGCTTTACAAGAACTACCTCGCAGGACTCTCGTTAGAGAATGCCGCCATGGAAGCCGGAATTGACGCTTCCCACGGAACGGTAAAGCGCATCATGGAGAACCGCCGGTATCTCGGTGACGACTTCTATCCGGAAATTATTGATACATACACCTTTACGGAAGCGATGCTGGAACTGGAGCGGAGAAAGAAAGCACTTGGACGCACCAACCGCATCAAGCCGGTTATCCAAAAAACTGCGCCTGTGAATTTCCGTTTCGGTGAAATCAAGGAATACCACGATTCACCGGCGGCACAGGCAGAATACCTTTACAGTCTGATAGAAAGTGAGAAAACACAATGGGAAACATAACAGTCATCCCCGCCAGACGGCAGATCGGATCAACCGACCGAAAAAAGGAAGAGACGCCGAAGCTCCGGGTCGCAGCGTACTGCCGGGTCAGTACCGACAGCGATGAGCAGGCACTCAGCTACGAAGCACAGATCGAACACTACACGGAGTATATACAGCAGAATCCGGACTGGGTTCTGGCAGGCATATTCGCGGATGACGGGATCTCCGGGACAAACACCAAGAAACGAACGGAGTTCAACCGGATGATCGATGCGTGTATGGCGGGAGAAATCGACATGGTCATTTCCAAATCCATCAGCCGTT
>JBGVOJ010000461.1:0-4518 GCA_045126415.1 Eubacteriales bacterium
TGTGCAGTCGCCGTTGTTTTTTACATAGAGCGATTTGCGCATCGCCGGCATATCGTCAAAGATTTCGTAGACCAGCCTGATTTCGAGCGTCCCGCGGGAATAAATCAGTTCGACGATTTTTCCGGGCGCGGGATAGGGGAACGGATGTGTGTTGTAGTCTTTCGGTACATAATCGAATTTCTTTTCGGTGAAATTTCCTTCGCGGATATGAATTTCACACGGACCTTCGATGGGATATCCGGTGCCGTCCACGGAAACCGCGCCTTCGCGGATCGGTTCGCTGAGGGCTTCGGTTCCGTCCCCGTCGGTGATGGAGACGGTGGTTCCGCGAAGACGATCGAACACACGCCGGACGTAACGGTTTTCCAGCACCAGTTCATCGCCGTTCAGAGAAACGGATGCCGCTGATTTTTCGGTCTGCAATACCCAGAATGGTGTCATAGAGAACTCCTTTCCTGTTTATCAATTCAATATTTCTGTAAGATAATATCAGTTTACAACATATCCGCCGGATTTGCAAGAAATAAATCTTTCATGTTTGGTGTAGAAATCTTCCATCTTGACAAATTCGTGTGATTGTGTTAATCTGTATTTATTACAAATATAAGGAGAAACATCCATGCCACCTTCCTACGGAGAAAATCATAATCTGCATCGGTCCGTGCAGCTTCTGGCGGAATATCTGTATTCCGCTTCCGGGATGCACGTGGGAATTCATGATATTGAACGGCGGGATGAGGTTGCAGCCGGCGATGAATGTGAGAATCTGTGCCGCTTCTGTCGGAGAACCTGTACTTCCTTCATCAATAAATGCCTCTGCAGTGACGAGGAATCTCTTGCACAGGTATATCGTACAAAGCAGAGGCTTATCTACCGCTGTCATATGGGGTTGACCGAGGTGATTCTGCCGGTGACGGACGGGGACCGGCTTCTCGGCGTTCTGTTTCTCGGACAGGTGCGGGTCGTTCCGGACGACAGCGTATCGTTTGAAAACGTGTATACCCGGCTGAGTGCCGAATATCCGGATGAGATCCGCGGGGAGACCCTGCCGGCGCTGAAAGCGGCTTACGACAATACCGCTGTCATGACACAGGAGAAACTGGAGAGTTTCATCGGTCTTGCAGAACTTGCGGAAAAAGGTACACGTGTGGATCACTGGCTGAACCATTTCAAACTCACTACCAAGACGATTGTACGGCAGTATCTCGAATACCTTGACCTTGTCCACATTCCGCTGGCGGACTTTTCTGTTGCTGCGATTGCCGGACAGCTGAATATATCCTATTCCCAGCTGAACCGTATCACAGCGGAACTCTTCGGTCAGCCGTTGAAGCAGTATGTTCTGGAGGTAAAGATAAAGGCGGCGGCAGTCATGCTGCGGGAGCATCCGGAACTTTCGGCTGCCGATGTTGCGGGCAGAGTGGGGATCGACAATCCGAATTATTTTTCGAAGGTATTCCAGAAGCGCATGGGGTGCCGGTGCGGCGAATACCGGAAGCAATCGTAAAATATGAAAATTACACAAAAAGTGTTGTTGCTCCGGAAAACATATGGTATAATATCGTATATAATACTATTGAAATATCATCCAATCCAACGGAAGAGGATCTGTCTATGAACAATGCTGTCCGATATTTTCAGGAACATTATAAAACCGAACCGACCTGTACCGCATTCACTCCTTACCGTATCTGCCCGCTCGGCGCGCATACCGACCACCAGCTTGGCAAGGTCACCGGCTTTGCCATCGACCGGGGAATCCGCATCGTCTATATCCCGACGGAGGACGGGACCGTTGAGCTGACCTCGCTCCAGTTCCATACCGGGGTTTCATTCGGTGTCAACACTGTCCCGGAAATCCGTCAGGGGGACTGGGCGGACTACCTCCGCGGCGCGACGCTGGAACTCGGACGGGAGCATCCGCTCCATGCCGGTCTGCGCGGTGTGATCGACGGTGAACTTCCCATCGGCGGCCTGTCGTCCTCGGCGGCAGTGATTATCACATACCTTTGTGCTCTCTGTCAGGCAAACGGTATCCGTCTGAGCGAGCCGGAAATGATCCGTACCGCCCGTGCCGCTGAAAACAATTATGTCGGTGTGGCCTGTGGTAAGCTCGATCAGTCCTGCGAGGTCTACTGCCGGAAGGAACATCTTCTCTATATGGACATGCTCGACGACAGCTACGAAAATATTCCGGCGCATCCCGCAATGAAACCGTACGGAATTGCAATCTTTTTCTCCGGTGTGGAACGGACGCTCGCCGGAAGCAAATACAATATGCGCGTGGACGAATGCCGCAGTGCTGCGTATGCGCTCAAGGCTTACGCAGGTATGGATTATGGCAAGTTCAACGAAACATACCTCCGTGACGTTCCCGTGGAGGTGTTCCGGAAGTATAAAGAACGTCTCCCGGAACCGTGGGCGAGACGTGCGGAACACTGGTACAGCGAGATGGAACGCGTAGAACAGGGGGCGGAAGCATGGCGCAGAGGAGATCTGGCAGAATTTGGCAGACTCTCCTTCGACAGCGGACGTTCTTCCATTGAAAGCTGGGAGACCGGTTCTCCGGAGCTGAAGACCCTTTACGAAATCATGACCCGCACAGACGGTATCTACGGCGGACGCTTCTCCGGTGCGGGATTCAAGGGCTGCTGTATGGCTCTTGTTGATCCGGAGGTTATGGAGAATATCACGGAGACCGTAACTGTAGAATATCTCAAAGTCTTCCCGCAGCTTGCCGACAAGTTTTCCGTACATTTCTGTCACAGTGCGGACGGTGTCCGTCTGGCCTGACGACGGACAGGTGAAAAGCGGCACGCAAGAAGTGACTTTCCGGATTTCCACGATCAATGGAGTTCGCCGTGTCCTCAACGGCACATTGACGGAAATTTCTCCGGGAATTCGGAGAATCAAATAAAAAACAAAGGAGAAAGAAAATGGAAATCAGACCGAAGACCGAACACGGAATCGTGAATCGTTCTCCCAACACGTTTTTTAAGTATCACGGATGGCCGACCGTTGCAATCGACGATGAAGGCATCCTGTATGCGGTTGACTCGGGATTCCGTGTATCCCATGTCTGCCCGTTCGGAAAAACATCCATGTACAAGAGTTTTGACGGTGGGAAAACATGGAGTATCCCGATGGTCATCAATGACACGTACCTCGATGACCGTGACGCGGGGATCGTGTCCCTCGGCGGAAAGAAGCTGCTCGTAACGTGGTTCTCCCATCCCGCAAAGGCGTACATGACCGAATACGCGCAGGGAATCCGCAATGTATGGAGCGGCGCCGCCGGTGTGCTGGACGCTTTTCCGACTATCCCCGAAGAATACGCGCAGGGGGGTTCCTTCATCCGTCTGTCCGAGGACGGCGGCTATACGTGGGGCGAGACCATCAAGGTTCCCGTATCGTCCCCGCACGGTCCGAGCCTGCTGAAAGACGGCAGCCTCGTCTACCTCGGCAAGGCGATGTACACCGCCGAAGAGGAGGACGGTGCGGTTGCGGCATACGGCAGTTCCGACGGCGGGAAGACATGGACCCGTCTCGGCGGTGTTCCGATTCCGGAGGATCTTACTCCCAACCACTTCCACGAACCACATATGATCGAGCTGGATGACGGACGTCTGCTCGGCATGATCCGCGCACAGGGCCCCGGCGTCTTCCACGGCTTCACGATGTATCAGACGATGTCCGAAGACGGCGGCAGAACATGGTCAATGCCCGTTTCGCTGAACGTGGCAGGTTCTCCTCCGCATCTTCTCAAGCATTCGAGTGGTGCGATTATCTGTTCCTTCGGACGACGCGAAGAACCCTTCGGCGAACGTGCGCTCGTCAGCCGTGACAACGGTGCAACGTGGGAAGACGAATATATCCTCCACGAAACCAGACCGTGCGACCTCGGTTATCCGGCTTCGGTGGAACTTCCGGACGGGGAGATCCTGACCGTATACTATCAGGTGGTCGAAGGCGACGGATTCACGTCGATCCAGTATACAAAGTGGACGCTGTAATCGTAAATGTAAATAAAACTCCCACCGTACGGTGGGAGTTTTGCGTTATATACTGAGATTGTGATGATATCCGCCCGGACGTACGACATCTTTTTTAGCCCATGCGGACGGGAACATCAGCATTTTGATGCCGCGGTCGACGGTGTTTGCCCAGATTGTTTCCATGTCGTTCAGCTCCGGCTGGGACATATTGATACCGTACAGCTTCGGCAGACTGCACAGTGTTTCGATGTAGTGGTCACCGCGTCCGCAGAAATGGACAGCGCCGCCGTCGAAACGGTCGAGCAGTGCACCGTCGTACGGTGCGGCGAATTCTTTGTACAGTTCCGGCGAGAGATTCATCGCGCTGTCATCACGGAGCAGAATGGTTCCGCGGTGGCGCAGAGCCGACCAGTGGACATTCATTTCGCTGTGCGGCGGGAAGAGTTCGAACCATTTTTTCAGAAATGCGGTATAAGTGTCCGTCAGAAGCTGCATCATGGCATGGACAAGCTCCGGTTCCTCG
>JBGVOJ010000462.1:0-3377 GCA_045126415.1 Eubacteriales bacterium
AAACCCTTTTTAAATTTCGGGGTGTGGTTTTTTTGGGACGGGGAATAATTTTAAATAAATACAAATATCAACCCTGTAAAAAAACTAAACTTATTCTAATAAAAAAAAAAACACGACTGTGCGAACACAATCGTTTTAAGCTGGTGGAGGGATTCGGACCCTCGACCTGCTGATTACGAATCAGCTGCTCTACCCCTGAGCCACACCAGCATACTGAATTCACGCAGGTGCTTGAATTCAGCTTTTTTATTGTACTATACTTTTACGGGTTTGTCAAGATGTTTTCCGGAAATTTCTTACTTAAATTTTATGGACGGTTCCGCTTTCTCAGAATGCCGCGCCGGAATCCGCGACGCCGTAGATGTCCGCATATCTGAGGGCTTCTTCGATGGTGCCCATGGCTTCGGTTGCGCCGGGTTCGGTGAGGGACATGGTTGCCGCGCAGTTGGCAAGAAGGAGCGCGTCGCCGAGGTTCATGCCGCGGTGAGCCGCGCAGAGCATCCCCGCGCAGAACGCGTCGCCCGCGCCGACCTTGCCCTTGATAGCATCCTTCGGGAGATTGATCTGCCCGCAGGAATAGAGATTTCCGTCCTTGTCCATGCCGAAGCCGCCTTCGGGGCAGTGGATGACCGCCCATTCGCCGACGCCGAGTTCAAACAGGGCGGCGAGGGCCTTTGGAAGATTGTCGTACAGAAGCGCGCCGTTTTCATCACGGAGCGGGATACCGGTGCTTTCAGAAGCTTCGATTTCGTTGATGATGCAGTAGTCGGTGTACTTCAGCGCAGGCGGTACCAGCTTCATGAAGCGTTCGCCGCTTTCGCTGACGACGTCGATGGAGGTCTTGATGCCACGTTCCTTCGCGTGCGCGAGCAGACGTGCCATTTTTGTGCCGTACTCGTCGTCCTCAACGTCCAGTGCGTCGAGCAGGAGGATGTAGGCGATGTGCAGGAGATCGCAGTCGACGTCGTCCCAGTTGAAGGAATCCTCGCAGAATTCCGCGTTTGCTCCCCGGAAATGGAAGAAGGTACGTTCGCGGGTGAAATTGTCGCTCATGACGGCGGTAAACGAGGTAGCCCCTCTGCGGTAGATGGTGGAGGTGTCGATACCTTCCGCGTTCAGACGTTCAAGAACATAGTCGCCGTTTTCGTCCGTGCCGACCAGACCGAGACCGGAGACCTTTACGTCCGGCATGAGGCGTGCGATGTCGATCCCGACGTTGGGAACCGAACCGCCGACGGTTTTGCCGATGTCCGTGATGGTCGTGAGCTTCCCGGGGGTCGGGTACCCGCTGATCGGATACAGCAGATCAAGCACGATGTTCCCCGCAATACAGATTTTATTTTTCATAATATTGACTCCGTTCATGGTTTTCGTTATAATAATGGTAGATAAATTATAGCACTGAAAACGCATGAAGTCAAGAAAAAGGAAGAAATCATGGACTGGAATGAACTTGAATCGGCCTGTGCCGCTTGCCGCGGATGCGGTCTCTGGCAGACCCGCACGAATCTGGTGTTCGGATGCGGGAGCCGGAACGCGGACCTGATGTTCGTCGGAGAGGGTCCCGGAGAACGAGAAGACGCAACGGGAATCCCGTTTGTCGGAGCGGCGGGGATGCTGCTCGATCAGTATCTGGCGGCTGTCGGGATCGAACGTGAGGAAGTCTATATTGCCAATATTCTGAAATGCCGGCCGCCGAACAACCGTGACCCGCTGCCGGAGGAAGGGGACGCCTGCATCGGTCATCTGCGCGGACAGGTGAAGCTCGTGCGTCCGAAGATGATCGTCTGTCTCGGGAGAATTGCGGCCGCACGGCTGATCCATCCGGATTACAAAATCACGCGAGAACACGGACAGATCGTCGTGAAAGGCGGGTTTGCCATGACAGCGGTCTATCATCCGGCGGCTCTGCTGCGCGACGCGTCAAAAAAAGAGGATATGCTCCGCGATATGAAGAAGATCAAGGCATATCTCGACGGAATCAACTGAATTTTTATTTTTGGAAAGGAGAACTCCCATGACGACTACTGTAACCAGAATGACCTGCGGCATGATGGCTGCGATGCTGTTCTATCACCTGCACGTAACCGGTTTTCCGGAGAAAATGACGGAAATGGAATCCGTTGCCGCAGAAATCGAAGTCACGGAAACTCTTCCGGAAATCGCGTATCTGCTTGAACCGGTGAATCTCGACGGATTCATGCACGAGTATTTCGAAGGTAAGCATAATGTCAGCCTTCCCGGAAATCCGGAGTTTCACAATCTCGGCGATTCCTATACTGCGCTGTTTGTCAACGGCTCCGTTCTTCCCTGTGCAGAAGTATATCTGCAGGACGGTGTGCCGATGGTTCCCGTGAAAACAGTGTGTGATGCTCTCGGAACAGAATATCCGTCCGATGCGGAATACCTTCCCGCCAATGTCCTCGCGGAACAGATCGGTGCAGAGTATTTCTACTACGACGACAGCGAACGCTGCGAGAATCACATGACTTACAGTACTGATCCGCATATGCTTTACAGCGTGAATCACGTCATGTTCGGAAAATATCCGGGCGCACCCATCGAAAAAACGCCCGAACAGGCGGTCAAATACCTGCGGGAACAGCTCATCATCGCCTACGAAAATCAGTACGATACCGTTTTTATCCCCACGGAAGAAGAACCGGAGAAAAACTGGGGACAGGACTGGGACCGCTGGCGCATCAGTACGCTGGACACAGACTCCATCCTCTGCGAAACCGACCGATTCTACGTGATCCCGTATGTCTGGGAATTCTACGTGGACAAGTATACCAGTGAAGTCTACGAAATGTACAACGGTCTGCCCAATATCATTACCCGTTTTGATTTCACCAAAGACGGCGCACTGATGTTCCCCGGCTGAAAAACACATCAATATATTGAAGGAAACCACCGCTATGATCTCATTTGAAAGCGATTACACCACCGGCGCACACCCGAAGGTGCTGCAGCGCCTCATCGAAACCAACCTTGACCCCGTGGGCGGTTACGGCGGCGATCCCTACTGCGACAGTGCACGCCGGAAAATCCGCGAAGCCTGCGCCTGCCCCGATGCCGATGTTCACTTCCTCGTCGGCGGAACACAGACCAATTCCACCGTCATCGCTGCGCTTCTGCACGATACCGAAGGCGTCGTTGCGGCGAAAACCGGACACGTCAGCCTGCACGAAGCGGGAGCTGTCGAATATACCGGACACAAAGTCCTCGAAATCCCGCAGGAAAACGGCAAGATTCAGGCGGATGTGCTTGCGGACTACCTCCGTTCCTTCTACGCGGATGAGGCGCATGACCACATGGTCTTCCCGGGTATGGTTTACGTTTCCCATCCGACCGAATACGGCACACTTTACACGAAA
>JBGVOJ010000463.1:0-2767 GCA_045126415.1 Eubacteriales bacterium
TCCGCGTCGGTCTTCTGATGGTATGCGATGATATCGTTGAAGTCCACATTGCAGATCACGTCACAGTCGGACATGACTACGTAGTCATCCGTGATGCGGCTGATGGAGTAGTTCACGCTCTTGAGCGCCTGCAGTCTGGTCTGATAGAGGGAGTTTGCGTTGTTTGCGTAAGCGGTGATGTACGGCGGGAGAATCTTGATACCGCCGGAACGACGCGCGAGGTCCCAGTCCTTACCGGAGCCGATGTGGTCCATGAGAGACTGATAATTGTAGTGGGTGATCACGCTGATGTTATAGATATTGGAGTTTACCATGTTCGAGAGCGTGAAGTCGATGAAACGGTAACGGCACGCAAACGGAACGGACGCCACGGTGCGCAGTCTGGTCAACTCCGGTATATTATTATCATGAATATTCGAGAAAATGATTCCTGACGCTGACATTGTATTACATTCCTTTCTGTCGTATGTTCCTGTTTACTTATTCTTTGCGAGCCATTCCGCGTCGACCATTTCACCGCCCGCGATATCGGAACCGGGCTTGATTTCCAGATCGGAACCGATGACGGCGATGCCGCTGTTGCTGCTCTTGGTATGACCGATCGTGGAGCCGGCACCGATCTTGGTGTAGCTGTCAATGATGGAATAGTTGATGGTTGCACCTTCGCCGATGGTGACATTGCGCATGATGACGGAGTCCTTGATGATCGCACCGCGCGCTACCTTGACGCCGCTTGCGAGAACGGAGTTTTCAACAATACCTTCAATTTCACAGCCTTCGGTGATGAGGGAGTTGGAAACCTTCGCGTATTCGCCGATGTACTGCGGCGGATCGGAGTAGTTTCTGGAGAAGATTCTCCAGTCGCGGTCACGGAGGTCAAATTCCGGCTGATCGCCGATGAGGTCCATGTTCGCTTCCCAGAGGGACTGGATGGTTCCGACGTCCTTCCAGTAGCCGGAGAACGCATACGCATACATCTTACGGCCGTCGGCGAGCATCTTCGGGATGATGTTCTTACCGAAGTCCTTGGAGGAATCCGGATCCGCTTCGTCTTCGATGAGGTACTTTTCAAGGAGATCCTTGTTGAAGATGTAGATACCCATGGACGCCTTGGTGCTCTTCGGATGCTTCGGCTTTTCTTCGAATTCCGTGATACGGAGGTCTTCGTCGGTGTTCATGATACCGAAACGGCTTGCTTCTTCGAGAGAAACTTCAAGAACCGCGATGGTGCAGTCCGCGCCCTTTTCCTTGTGCGCTTCGAGCATCTTTTCGTAGTCCATCTTGTAGATATGGTCACCGGAGAGGATCAGAACGTAGTCGGGATCGTAGCGGTTGATGAAGCCGAGGTTCTGATAGATTGCGTTCGCGGTACCCTTGTACCAGTCTCCGCCGGACTTTGCCTGATACGGCGGAAGAACGCGGACGCCATTGTCCGTACGGTCAAGGTCCCACGGTTCGCCGTTGCCGATGTACTCGTTCAGAGCAAGGGGCTGGTACTGGGTGAGAACGCCCACAGTGTAGATTCCGGAATTGACACAGTTCGACAGCGGGAAGTCGATGATGCGGTACTTGCCGCCGAACCGTACCGCCGGTTTCGCGGTTTTTTCAGTCAGTGTATAAAGTCTGCTGCCCTGCCCGCCGGCAAGAAGCATCGCAACACATTCCTGTTTCTTTAACATATTTGCCTCCATAGTCTGTGATTTGATATATATAAAGTATAATTGTGCGCGGATTCAGGAGTTTACGAATTGGTCTGCTTCCGGAAGATCACGCCGCCGAGTGCGGGAAGAGTGATTTCGATTTCGTTTTCCCGTTTGCCTTCTTCACGGATGACCGCACGGGTACGGACCGCTTCTTCGTTCAGACGGTTTCTGCCGCCGAATTCATACTTGTCCGTCGTCATGATTTCCTCGTAGCGTCCCATCTTCGGTACGCGTACCTTGAAGTTTTCCCGGACGACCGGAGCAAAATTCAGAACAACGATAATTTCGTGTCCCTTCTTGTCCTTTCTGCGGTAGGAAATCACGTTCAGATCCGCCATGTTCGGCTCGATCCATTCGAAACCGTCCCATGTATCATCGATTTCCCAGAGTTCGGGCGTTGCGAGGTAGAACTTGTTCAGTTCCCGTACAAACCGCTGCATTTCCGTGTGGCGCGGATACTGCGTCATGAACCATTCCAGCTCGTTTTCGTAGTCCCATTCACGGAACTGCGCGAACTCGGTTCCCATGAACGTCAGTTTCTTGCCCGGCAGAGTCATCATATACATGAGGAACGTGCGCATACCCGCAAACTTGTCGTCGTATTCGCCGAACATTTTGTCCACGAGAGACTTCTTGCCGTGGACGACTTCGTCGTGCGATACCGGCAGGATATAGTTTTCCGTAAACGCGTACATCAGCGGGAAGGTCAGCTTGTTGTGAACGTGCTTTCTCGCCACGGGGTCGGTCTGTACATAATCGAACAGGTCGTTCGAGAAACCCATGTTCCACTTGAAGTTGAAGCCGATGCCGCCTTCCCAAACCGGCTTGGTGATCATCGGCCAGTCGTCGGATTCCTCTGCGATCATCAGTACATCCGGGAATTCCGCAAATACGGCCGTATTCAGCTTCTGGAAGAATGCAACAGCTTCGAGGTTATGGTTGGTTCCCTTATAATTCGGTACCCATTCGCCCGGCTTCTTGTCGTAGTCGAGGTAGAGCATGGACGCAACCGCGTCGATGCGGAGACCATCGGCGTGGTATTCACGGAGCCAGAACAGCGCGTT
>JBGVOJ010000464.1:0-2366 GCA_045126415.1 Eubacteriales bacterium
CAGGACGGCTTCGCGTACTCCTTTCGCGATCGTAAAGCCGAACCCGGTCAGGGGAACCGTCGCTCCCGCACCGGCAAAATCCACAATCGGCTGATACCATCCGAATGCACCGAGGATCTCGCCGCTGACCACGTATCCCACAAGGATGCGCGCGGGCGTGAGCTTCGTCCGGTCGATCAGCACCTGTGCGATCACACAGAATATCCCGCCGACCACAAACGCACGGATATATTCAAGTAACATCTGCATCGTTTTCTGCCTCCGTTTCCGGTTTTTTTCTCTCTTTCCGGCTGACACCGCGGATTCGTACCAGATGGGCGATCCCGGGGATATGTTGCCCCTGATTGATCGACAGCGGGTTCATCAGCGCACCCGTTCCGACGAACAGGATGTCCTTCAGGACGCCTGTTTTGATATTTTCCAGCAGATCCGCCGCCAGAACAACCGCGCTGCAGCCGCATCCGGAACCGCCCGCGTGGGTGTCTGATTCCGTTTCTGCGTAGATCATGTTCCCGCAGTCCACATGGTTTTTCACAAGATCGATTCCGCGTACAGAAAGCAGATCGTGCAGGATCGCCGAACCTTCGCGTCCGAGGTCTCCTGTCACGATCAAGTCGAAATTTTCCGGAGACGCATCGGTTCCCGTGAAATACCGTTCCAGAGTGTCCGCCGCCGACGGTGCCATCGCTGCGCCCATGTTGTTCGCGTCCGTGATTCCGCGGTCAACGATACACCCCGGCAGGATTTCTTCAATCACCGGGACAAACGGCAGACTGCACCGCACCAGATCGCGTTCCAGTACTGACAGGACGAACGCCCCGGAACCCGTGACTGTCCACTGGGCCGTCGGAGGACGCTGTCCGCCGTATTCGAGAGGGAAGCGGAACTGGCGTTCTGCGGAACAGTAGTGTGACGAAGTTACGGCAACAGCGCGGTCGAAACCGCCGCTTCCGAGATATACTGCGGACATCAGCAGACCCTCCGCACAGGTCGAGCACGCGCCGAAGAGTCCGAGAAACGGGATCCGGTACGACAGCAGACCGTAGCTGGAGGAGGTACACTGATTGATGAGGTCACCGGCGAACATCGCATCGATCTCTTCGGCGCGCAGGCTGACCTTGCGCATGGCGATCCCGACGGCGAGCCGCTGCATTTCCGATTCCGCCTTTTCCCAGGTTTCCTTGCCGAAGCGGTCGTCGCCGGAGAGGTCAAAACGACGTCCGAGGGGCCCCTTTTTTTCTTTCTGACCCGTTACCGAACCGGCGGACAGAAGGTAAACCGGACGGGACGGTTTGTATGGTTTGCTGTTCATTTTGCTGTATCAAGTCCTTTGTCTGTTGCTTTCGGACTTAGTTTGCACGGAAAAACAGCCCTTATTCCTGTTAAATTCTGCCGTTGCTGTATAAAAAACGGAGTTACATTTGTAAGCATGCACAAAAAACACCCATTTTCGTTGTGTAAAAAATACAATGAAAAAGAGAAGACATCTGCCAAAAAAGTGCAATAGGGAGAAGCTGTACCCGGGCTATTGACTTTTTTGCAAAATCATGTATAATAGGTAGGGTGAAAACAAAAAAAGGATTCACCGCAAACGCATACCCCCTATTATATTCAGGAGGCAAATCGGTGACAGCAGGAAATAAGTTTATTTATAAGGTAGAGCTTGCAACGGCAGCGGATATTTTCAATTTTGTACGGATTGCCGCGCAGTGCCCGTATGACGTGGAAGTGGTGAACGGACGCCATCGTCTGAACGCCAAGAGCTATATGGGTGTGATGCTCGCCAAGACGTCATGGGAAGAAGTGTACGTTTGTGCGGACTGCGACTGCTATTATGAATTTGAACAGTACATCCGGTAAAGCGAAAACAACAGCCGAAAGGCGATCATATAAATGGAAGAGACGTGTGACGTCTCTTTTTTATGTCTGTATACGAAAAATCGTGTTGCATTGGTGGAATATCTGTGTTATAATGAAGAAAAAATCAGAGAAAAAGGAGATCTATATGAAGGAGTAAAACTACCGTAAAGCCACACCGGACGATCTCGAACGGATATGGGCGAAGGATATTGCGAAAAATCCCGGGGATCCCGACTGGATCCGCTGGCGTGAGCAGTACATCGGCTACAACCGGAATGGTGACGCAGCAACATTTGTAGTGCTCTGTGACGGTGAGCCGGTCGGGCAGGGGACACTGCTGTTTTCGCCGGACTGTTCGGCGATTCGCGGACGTCTGAATCTGGCGGACGGCAGACGCACCACGAATGTCAATGCTCTCCGGATCGAAAAGGAACATGAAGGGCAGGGCCATATCTCCCGCATGGTGCGGATGATGGAAGCGTATGCAATGGAACGCGGGTTTGAAC
>JBGVOJ010000465.1:0-2380 GCA_045126415.1 Eubacteriales bacterium
TGTATCCGCCGTCCATGCCGCGGGTGAAGGGATAATAGGTGCCGAGTTTTTTTGTTTCCGGGTCGATGACCGCCGCACAGGGTTCCATACCTGCGTTGAATGCCGTCCAGACCCTGCCGTCCGCGCCGCGTGTCATTCCGGAGATCTGCATCGGGAACGTATACACGAAGGAAAGCGTGAGGTCGGGATTCAGAACAAAAACGGTATAGTCGTCCGTCCCGTAGATGCGTCCTTCTGCGTCGAAGGCATAGGTGTGCGGATAAAAGTCCTGATTTCCGATCATATCCTGAACGGAGCCGGTGGAGGTGATTTTTCCTGTCGTACGTTCCACCTTCCAGACCACGGGTTCCTCCGTACGGGTGTAACCGGAACAGATCACCTCGTCTGGCAGAACGATCCCGCAGCCGGGAAAGTTTACTTCCTCCGGAAGAGGCAGTTCGTTCTTTTCGAGAATCTCCCCACTGTCGGAGATGGTGTAGAGCCAGCCGGTATAGACGGAAACAATCACGTCATCCTCGCCGGTGACTTCTTCACGTTCCGTCAAAAGTTCAGTGAGCGTACCGGATTCGCGGTCGTAGTATGGGATGATGTTCTTTGCAACCTCTGCTTCCTTCGGAAGCTGGGACGGTGTTTCGCTGAAGATGTTCGTCAGCACCGTCCCTCCGTCGGGTGCGGTTCCGGAATCGTCCGTCTGTCCGCCCGTTTCCGTTGTACCGCAGGCGGAAAACAGGGGCAGAACCAGACTCAGAACAAGCAATAATGTGAGATACGTGCGAAGTTTTTTCATGAATACAGCCTCCTTCGAAGTTTTTCGCTTACTATAGGAACGAATTCCTGTCGGATTTGACTGCATAAATTTTGTAAATAAAGTGTGAATCTTACAGAATCAGCGATTTTCCCGCTTTGCAGCAGACGTTTTCGCCGTTCACGGTAAACCACACGTCGACCGCGGACGGGTTGTACACTTTGTCGCAGTCTGCGGAGAAACGGAGCGCCTTCTGTGCGTTCACGTAGTCCACGATTTCGATGTTTGTCGCGTACCAGATGTCGTCACGGCCGCCCGCGAGTCTGCAGAATTCCTCCATCATGCCCCAGTTGTCGTCGCGCGGGAACTCGAAGCTGTGACCCCAGACGTAGAACAGCTTCGGGCGTCCCCAGCGGTCTTCTTTGATGAAGTCATCGAATTTTGCGAGGATATCGCCGTTGTGGTGGCAGGTCGGATGCCATTCGAGAAAATTTTCGGGGAGGCTGTATCCGTTCGTTGCGCGGGTCGTGCGGGAGTATTCGATTCCCGCCGTACGGAGGAGTTCAATCACATGGGCGTTGTAGTTACCGAAGGGGTAGGACATCCCGCGGACGACATAGCCTGCCGCCTTTTCGAGGGTACGGCGGTCTTCCTGAATTTCCAGAAGAACGGCCATGTCGGGCAGGTCAACGGGGAAGGGATGGCTTGCCATGTGGCAGGAAATTTCGTGACCGGCATACACTTCCGCCAGCTTGTCCTCCGGATAACGGCTGAAAATATTGCCGGAATTGAGGTGGAACGTACCCTTGATGCCGTTTGCGTTGAAGATGTCGAGCAGACGCGCGTCCTCTTTGGTGCCGTCATCGTAGCTCATTGTCAGACAGTGGGAAACACCGCCGGGAAAACGGTTGAATTTGATCTTATTCATTATATATCTCCTTCCGGAATTATTCTTCGATGACGTCTACCCATTCACCGGGCGTCTGATGTGCCGCGAGCCCCGCGCCGCGCAGAGCCATGATGTGCAGGGTTTCTTCGTGAGGAACCTTCACGTCGCCGGTGCGGAAGAAATCGACGAGGTTGTCGATGAAGCGGTCAAAGAAGGGAGAGTCGACGTTGATGACGCAGTTGCCGTCGGCTTTCGCGAGGTTCATCATGAACGGGGAGCCGTCACGGTAACCGGCGATGGAGGCATAGCGTCCGTCGCAGTATTCGATGACGAGGGAGTAGAAACCTTCGCCGGGGAGGTACATGACGCGTTTCGGAGCTGCTTTCATGAGCATGGCGAGGGGTTCCAGCTGATGGATGGAGTAGATTTCGAAGTTCGACGGGCCCCAGCTCTGGACCGCGCGGATGCCGGTCGTGTCGATGTTCCGGTACTCGTCTGCGAACCGGAGCGCGGAGGTGGAGTAGCAGGGCGTACCGTGCGCTTCGGCATTGTCGAAGATACGCTTTGCGGTCGCGTAGTCGGGGGCGAAGGTTTTGTCGACGTAGCAGCGTTTGCCGGACGCAAGCGGAATTTTGCAGAGTTCCTCGTGCATTTCGCAGTTGTCGGGCGAGAGAACGACCAGAACGTCGCTGACTTCCACCAGTTCTTCAATGGTGTCAATCTTCTGAACGCCGTACTTTTCGCAC
>JBGVOJ010000466.1:0-2015 GCA_045126415.1 Eubacteriales bacterium
CCCCGCAAACTTAATTTATTTAAACTTTACAGCGGTGCCGTAGACGATGACTTCGGCGGCTCCCTGCATGACCGCGGCGGAAGCATAACGGATATTGACGATTGCGTCCGCGCCGAGGGCTTCCGCTTCTTCCACCATCCGTTTGGTGGCGAGAGCACGCGCCTCGTTCATCATTTCGTTGTAGGCTTTCAGTTCGCCGCCTACCAGCGTTTTGAAGCTCTGGGCGATGTCCTTGCCGATGTGTTTGGACTGAATCGTGCTTCCTTTGACGAGACTCAGGGTCTCCAGTTCCTTGCCGCTGATGTAATCAGTATTTACTAAGATCATCTTCTTCCCCTTTCTTTATTTCACGGATTCGTTCGATACAGACGGCTATCATCAGGATTGCCAGTGCCAACGGGATGATCCCGAGGAGATACACATAGAGTTTGTTTCTAAGGTGAATCAGAACACTGAAGTACACTGCACAGTACAGCACCATGATGATCGTAATCACGATCGGAGCGATCATTTTTCGTTTATGGGATTTCATTCTTTTTCTGCCTCCTCTCCGTCCCGTTCGTCGTCCAGACGGCTTTTTTTCTTTCGTTTCCGGACACATTCCGTCAGCAGATACTCGATCTGACCGTTGATAGAGCGGAAATCATCCTCCGCCCACGCCGCCAGCTCGTCGTAGAGCGTTTTTGATAAACGGAGAGGAACCTGTTTCTTCTGATTATCCTTCTCTGCCATGTCGGATACCGATTAATAGATGGAACCGGTGTTGACGATCGGCTGGGCATCCTTGTTGCCGCAGAGGACGACGAGAAGATTGGCTACCATCTGTGCCTTGCGTTCGTCGTCGAGGTCGCAGATACCTTCCTTGTTAATCTTGTCGAGTGCCATCTGCACCATGCCGACTGCGCCGTCCACGATCATCTTGCGGGCATCAATGACAGCCGATGCCTGCTGACGCTGGAGCATGACCGCCGCGATTTCCGGTGCGTACGCGAGGTAGGTGATCCGTGCTTCGACTACTTCCAGACCGGCAAAAGAGACTTTTTCGTCGATCTTTTCACGGATTCTTGCCGCAACGATCTCACTGGAACCGCGCAGGCTTCCTTCGTCCGCGATGCCGTCACCCGTTGTGTCGATGTTCGGAGCCATATCGTACGGATAGATGCGGACGATCTCACGCAGAGCGCTGTCGCACTGTAGGGAGAGGTATTCCTTGTAGTTGTCTACGTTGAACACTGCCTTTGCTGTGTCCGTCACGCGCCACATGACCGCGATGCCGATTTCCACCGGATTACCGAGACAGTCGTTGATCTTCTGACGGTTGTTGTTCAGCGTCATGACCTTGAGGGAAATCTTGTTGCTTACCGCGGTGTTCACCGTGGTCGCTGTACCGTTCACCGTGATCGGTATGGATGTATTCGCGACATCACCGCTCTGATTCAGCTTGGTCTTCGCCGCCGGATTGACGGAAACGCAGAACGGATTCACGAAGAAGAAACCTTCGTTCTTCACCGTGCCGACATATCGGCCGAACAGGGTAAGAACCAGCGCTTCGTTCGGACGGATGACTTTCAGCCCGAGCCACCAGATCCAGCCGATGCAGACGTACAGCAGGCATACGATGAATCCGACAACACCCAGTACAATACCATTGTCCATAGCGATGCCGCACAGTGCAATCCCGACAATCGCCGCAATGTACGCCAGAATGGAGAGGATCAGCACCATCCAGCCGTTCTTGGGACTCAAAACTTTTTCTTCAATCGTGATAGAATTCTTCATTGTTTTCGCTTTCCTTTCATGAATTGATATCATTTTGATATCACAGTTATATTATATTCCATGGGAAAAACTTTGTCAATAGTCAGACTCAAAAAATTCTTTCCAGATTGAAGTTTTTTGAAAGGGTTTGAGAAAAATGGAGGAACGAAGTTCCTCCATTTTTCTCAAAAAAGTTTTCCCCAAGAATCTTCCCTAAATCAATAACGGTGCGGAGAACAGGGCTTCGCGGAAGGAGG
>JBGVOJ010000467.1:0-4831 GCA_045126415.1 Eubacteriales bacterium
GGGAGCTTCAATAATACTGAGATATCCACGGCTGATTCCTGCTTTTTCCGACAGTTTTTCCTGCGATAAACCACGGATTTTCCGGATTGCTGCAATCGCAATTCCTAACTGTACAAATCGGTCATGATTTTTGAAACCTACATCTTTTCCCATAAAAAGCCCCTTGTTAGTATTCTTTTATATGAGAAAATTATACTTTCTCGGCTGTTTTTATACTACTTTCATATAATAGCAATTGACATATATTAAAAGCAATGGTATAATGTTAATAACAATTACATTTTATTATTAGCAGAAAGGATCAAATAATCATGACCTGTTCCATGTTCGGGCACCACGACACTCCGTTATCGGTCCTCAAATATCTGGTTGCAGTTATGGATATGCTTGCGGAGGATAAACACGTTGACAAATTCCTCTTCGGCAATCAGGGAAACTTCGACCGGATGGCACACAAAGTTCTGACCGAATCCGTGCTCTCAAAGTATCCGTGGATTGATTACCGCGTCGTCCTTGCCTATCTGCCCTCCGTCCAACCGCTCGATCCCATATACCATCCCGCAGAGACCATCTACCCCGAGGGACTGGAAAACGTACCGCCGCGTTTCGCCATCTCCCGCCGGAACCGCTGGATGGTCGATCAGTCCGACATCGTTCTCGTTTACTGCCGCAATTCCACGGGCGGAACGGCTTCCGTTCTGGAATATACGGAGAAAAAGGGAAAACAGGTCTGGTATCTGGACTCCTTTGCAGATTTCATGGATGATATCATGCCGCCGATTTCGCCGACCACATAGATTTTTTCACATTCCGCGCTTCCGGTCAAGACAAATCGGGTACCCGTCGTGTATAATACAGACATGGGTACCCGATTTTTTCTATTCGAAGGATTATGATTATGGAAAACAGCGAACTGATCCAAAAGGCACTCGCCTATATCCAGTCTGAGACCGGCAAGAGCGATATGTCCATCGACGACGTCGCGGCTCACGCCGGTTTCTCCACCGACTATTTCAACCGCATTTTTGCCGCCCATACGGGGTTCAGCGTCATGGAATACGTCCGTTTCCGCCGGCTCAAGAAGGCGATGTATCTCCTCCGCACGACCGACCGCGACGTGCTGGACATCGCGCTTGAATGCGGGTACGAGGCGCACGAAAGCTTCTCCCGCGCGTTCAAAAAGCAGTACGGCAGAACGCCCACCGAGTACCGCGAAGCCATGCAGGGAACCGAAATGTTCTACGGTGACCTGTACAACGACACCGTCGGTGCGCGGATCACGCACGATTTTCCGCAGTTCCGGCAGATCTCCCGCGACGACGCCATCGACCGGATTCTCGAAAACGACGCACTTCGTCTCGGCTACGAAGCTATCTGCTTTGTCGTCAACGGCGGCGCGGCAGTCTGCGGCGCGGACAGCCCTGATACCGATTTTATCTGGTTCAACGAATGGCCGGGCAGCGGCATGTACGGCAGCATCTATTCTTCCGACTACAACGTGATCGCGCGGTACATGAAGACCTTCCCCACCGACTTCCACTTTTCCATCTTCACGCTCGACGATGAAGATACTATCAAATCCGAGCTGGCGAAGCGCGGCGTGAACATCAGCGGAGTCAGCCGCACGCCGCACCGCGTCTATACCGGAGCGCCGTACGTCCTCACCTCGCCCGACGGGATCACGATCCGCGAGGTCACCTACGCCGATATGGATGCCTACGAAGCCTATTACACCGCGAACGGCTTCCGCTGTCCGCGTCTCGACTACATCAAAAAAGAATTCCACCGCCGCGACGTCCTCGGCTGCGAGGATCACTCGATTTTCCAGTTTTTCGTGTACAAAGGTGAGGAAATCATCGGTCTCTGCATCGGCGGGCTCCAGCGCGCGCACGATTTTGTCATGAACAACTGCATCGAAGTCTATCTGAACGAGGAATACAAAAGCGAGGAGCTGTATCTCTACACCTTCAAGTATATCACGAACAAGGTTCTCGAGCGCGGCGCGATTCCGTTCGACGACATGCAGAACATGGACAACAAACACCGCAGCGGCGATTTTGATTCTGCCGACCTCGGCTACCGTACCGTCACGTACAGCTGTTCGCTGAACCGGTGATCACACCATCACCGGATGCCGCTTCATGAACGAATCGACCGGACGGCCGTTTATCAGGCAGTACAGCTCATCCGCGAACGTGTGGCAGCGCCGGATGTCCGCCGCCGTTTCATTTGCCGGAACGTAGTCCGCCGGTTTCGTGATCATCGGAAATGTCCGCGTTTTCCGGGTTTCCGCAAGATACCGTCTCCCTCGTTCGTTCGCCGCAAGCAGAACGGTGTACTCCGGCGGCATTTTCAGCCATTCCGGACACGCTCCCGTGACCGAAAACAGCAGTTCCCGCCGCATCCGTGCGGCGGTGTACTTTTTTGTGGAAATATTTTTCAGAAATTCTCCCGCATCCGTGCATTCCCGCGCCTTTTTCGCGGCAATCTGCAGGACCGGATGCTCCGCTCCACGCAGATACAGTCTGGCGTGACGGAACAGGATTTCCGCAAATGCCGCGTAATCCGTCCGTTCCGCTGTCTGCAGAAGATCGAACGATTCCTCCGGCATATACGGCGCGCAGTCCGCGAAATCCATCGAACGGAGGTCAGTCGCGCTTTTCATCTCCCGCAGACGTCCGACCGCCGTGTGGGAAAGTCCCGCTTTCCTGCCGAACCGGACGTATTCCGCGCCGAGTTTATCGTTCGCGCCGGGCATTTCGGTGATCCCGAACGTCCGCAAAGCCTTGTCAAACACCGCCGCGCTGCCGCTGTCACGGGCTGCCGCTTCCGCCGAGGTGACAGCTTCCGCGAACTCCGGCGATGCTTTGATATCCGCGACTTTTTCGATATAGTCCATCCGTCCGGATTCCGAACCGAACGTAAGTCCCGCGGAACCGATGCCCGCAGCCACGGCAACGCCGCCCAGTGCGAAGGCTTCCGCACCGGCCGAACACCACGGGAACGGCAGCTCGACCACAAGGTCGGCTCCCGCGAGGACGGCAGCGTGCGCTCTTTGATATTTATCGAAGACCGCCGGTTCCCCTCTCTGGACGAAATTTCCGGACAAAACGGCGGCGCAGACGTCGGAATCCGCTTTGGCGCGGTTCAGGACATACGCGTGGCCGTTATGGATTGGGTTAAGTTCACAAATTACAGTTTCCAGTTTCAGCATATTTTAGTTTTTCCTACGAATCGTATGAAAGTTCTTGTAATTTCGAATGTTTTCATATATAATTATATAGTATCTCTCATTCCCTGTCAAATACTATTCAAAATAAATCGGAGGAAATCTTCAAAATGAAAGTTTTAGTCGTAAACGCAGGCTCTTCTTCCCTGAAGTATCAGCTTTTTGACACCGCTACCGAATCCGTTCTCGCAAAGGGTATCTGCGAACGTATCGGTATTGACGGCCGCCTCGAACACCGCAAGGGCGAAGACGGCGAAAAGATCAAGGTTGAAATCCCGATGCCCGACCACGCTGTCGCTACCGACATCGTTGTAAAGTATCTCACCGACGCTGAAACCGGCGTTATCTCCGACATGAGCGAAATCGAAGCAGTCGGTCACCGCGTTGTGCACGGCGGTCCCTACTTCTTTGAATCCGTTCTCCTCACCGACGAAGTTCTCGAAAAGCTTGAACTCTGCCGTGACTTCGCACCGCTTCACACCGGCGCGCACATCATGGGTATCAAGGGCTGCCTCTCCGTAATGCCCGAAACTCCTCAGGTTCTCGTATTCGACACCTCCTTCCATCAGACCATGCCCGAACAGGCTTACACCTACGGCATCTCCAAGGAAATGGCTGAAAAGTACCAGATCCGCCGCTACGGCGCACACGGTACCTCCCACCGTTATGTATCCCGCGAAATGGCAAAGCTCCTCGACAAGCCGGTAGAAGAAACCAAGATCATCACCTGCCACATCGGTAACGGTTCCTCCATCTCCGCAGTTAAGGGCGGCAAGTGCGTTGACACCTCCATGGGTCTCACTCCTCTGGAAGGCGTTATGATGGGTACCCGCTGCGGTTCCATCGACCCGGCAATCGTTCCCTTCCTGATGGAACGTGAAGGCTGGACTCCCGCACAGGTTGACAACTACATGAACAAGCAGTGCGGCTTCCTCGGCGTTTCCGGCATCTCCTCCGACAGCCGTGACATCGAAGCAGCAATCCTCGAAGGCAACAAGGACGCTTACCGCGCAGCTTCCACCCTCGCATACCAGATCAAGAAGTACATCGGCTCCTACGCAGCAGCGATGAACGGTCTCGATGCAATCGTATGGACCGCAGGTATGGGTGAAAACAACCCCGAACTCCGTGACCGCGCATGCACAGACATGGAATACTTCGGCGTAAAGATCGACCGCGAACTCAACGCAAAGACCCACCACCAGCCCAACACCGTAGAACTCTCCACCGCTGACTCCAAGGTCAAGGTATACGTTCTTCCCACCAACGAAGAACTCATGATCGCTTCCGACACCGAAGAAATCGTTAAGAATCTGAATAAGTAATTGGATATTTTTCTCGGGGAGGAACTTTTTGAAAAAAGTTCCTCCCCTGTAGTTACGCATCGCGTAACTACGCCCTCATTCAAAAACTTTTCAACTAATGGACTGGACAAAGAAAGTGCAGAGCGTTTGTTCTGCACTTTCTTTATTTTATTTTGTCTGCTGGATTTTTACGATTTCTTCGAATTCCGGACGCTCGCGGACGAAGTCGAAGCGGGGTTCGTTCAGGTAGTCGAGATTTTCCAGAATCAGGGTGTTCACCGCGTCGGGAGTGGTCTTG
>JBGVOJ010000468.1:0-14234 GCA_045126415.1 Eubacteriales bacterium
TTTCATCCGTCAAGAAAATTTCGCAGAAAGTTTTCTTTCCGCCCACTTGATTTGTACCGCATCGCACATTATAATATAAGGTATAATACCAACGGAGGCTCCACACTGAATGAAACACGAATTTCATACCAACAACCGAAATAAAATGATGAACGCCCTGCCCGACGGCGCGCTCGTCGTCCTGTTCTCCGGCTATGCTCCCCGCAAACGCGCGGACGAAGACTATCCCTTCTTCGCCGACCGCAATTTCGTCTACCTCACCGGCATCACCCGTGACGCAGGTCTGGTCTACATGGCAAAGAAAACCGGCACATCCTATGAGGAAATCCTGTTCCTCCTCCCGCCGGATATGATGAAGGAACGCTGGACCGGACGCCGCACCAAAGCCGACGAAGCGACCGCAATCTCCGGCATCACAAACATCGCGTATACCGAAGATTTCATGCCGAAATTCTCCGCGTGGGCGCGCGACTGTTCCGCGGTTTACCTCGATATCGACGGCTCCCGCGAGGAACGTGACTTCACCGAAGCCAACCGCTTCGCAGCCAAAGTCCTCGCGCACGGTCAGAACGTCGCGAACGTCCGTCCCGTTCTCGCCGGACTGCGCACCATCAAGGAACCGTGCGAAATCGACGCCATGCGCAAAGCCGTACGGATCACCGGGGAAGGTATCCGTGCCATGATGCGCGGTGTCCGCGACGGCATGAAGGAATATGAAATCAAGCAGCTCTACGACGCGGCTCTCGTGGCGAACGGTTGTCTCGAACCCGGGTTTCCGTCCATCATTTCCGCCGGCGAAAACAATTTCTGCATCCACTACTATTCCTATACCGGCACGGCGCACGACGGCGATATGGTTCTCTGCGACGTCGGCGCGTGCTATGACAACGTCGGCTGCGATATTTCGCGCGGCTTCCCGGTAAACGGCAGATTCACCGACCGTCAGCGCGCTCTGTACGAATGTGCCTACGCCACCAGCGCACATCTGTTTGATATCATCAAACCCGGCTATCCGATGGCAGAAGTTGACGGCAAAGTACGCCGCTACTGCGCGCAGCTGCTCTGCGACATCGGCGTACTGAAGAACGTCGAAGAAGCCGGACGCGTCATGTGGCACGGCGGCGCACACCACGTCGGCTATGACACCCACGACATCGTGGTTCGTCCGGACGTTGTCGCACCGGGCATGGTCTTCTGCGTGGACGTCGGCATTTACAACGAGGACTGGGGCATCGGCTTCCGTCTCGAGGACAACTGCCTCGTCACCGAAACCGGCTGCGAAAACCTCGGCGTCAACGTACCGAGAAGTATCGAGGAAATCGAAGACCTCATGAAGCGATAAAAACACAAGGAGATTTGAAATCAGATGAAGAAAATACTCTGTACCCTGCTCTGCGCCCTGATGCTTTCGCTGACAGGCTGCGGCAAGGATATCCCCGCGCTGGACACCATCGGGGTGGACAATTTCGAAACAGTCAGCGCGGAGCTGACCGACTGTACCCGTGACGATCTGGTGAAAGCATGGGGTGAACCCGACGGAGAGCTGTCCGGCCTGTTCGGCGATGTATGGGAACTGGAAGGTGAACTGGAAACCCTGCTCAACGTCTATTACAACGGCGACGGCACCTACAACAGCGCGCTGATCTCGTATCAGATCGCGTACACGGGTACCGTGACGGAAATCGGTGAGCCGGTATCCGCGGAAGCCACGACGTACAAGGTTACAGTGGAACTGGAATCCGGTGAAACCGTGGTACTTGACACGATGGCGACAACGGTTTACACCGGCGCGGACGGACTTGCTGTGGGAAACAAGGCGAATTTTGTATGCAATACGATGACCGGCTCGCAGTATCTGTGGATTCAGTCGGCGGAAATTCTGGAATAACGCAAAAAATGACAGGACAAACCATCCTGTCATTTTTCTCTGCCCCTTGCCCAAACTTTGTCCTTCTTTTTGTTGAAAAGTTTTTGAAAAGGGGTTCGGGGAAAAACTTTTTTCAAAAAGTTTTTCCCCGATTTTTTATTAAATTTTACGCTCTCTTCACAGCAGCCGCGTACCAGCCGTTTTCACGCCGGTCGTCCACTACCTTGTAGCCGTTCGCGGTCAGCGCATCGGTGACTTCGTTTGCACGTTCCTCGATGATGCCGGAAACGATGAACACACCGTCTTCCGCGAGGTATGCACCGACATCCGGTGCGAGACGGATGATGATGTCCGCGACGATGTTCGCCACAACAACATTGTAGCCGCCGTCCACCTTTTCCACCTGACGGAGAAGGTCGGATACCGCGCACTTCACGTTCGGGGTTTCGTTCAGTTCGGTGTTTTCCACAGCAACGCGAACCGCGACAGGGTCGATGTCGCAGGCGAAGCAGGAATCCGCACCGACCTTGGAAGCCGCGATCGCGAGGATACCGGAGCCACAGCCGACGTCAAGGACGGTGCATGTTCCCTTTTCTGCCTTATATTCGGTCGTGTACTTTTCCACAAAGCCCGCGCAGAGACGGGTCGTTTCATGCGTACCGGTGCCGAATGCCATGCCGGGATCCATCAGCACGATGACTTCGCCTTCTTCGGGCGTGTAGTCTTCCCATTCCCATACAGGAACAATCACGAGACGGTCGCCGGTCTTGATCGGCTTGTAATACTGCTTCCACGAGTCCGCCCAGTCTTCTTCGCGGATGCCTTCGTGGATAATCTCGAACTTCACGCCGAGCTGTTCGAGACGGTTCTTGATGTACAGTTCACTTTCGGCAGGAGACTTCATTTCGGAGATGAACACCGAAACTGCCGCCGCGTTCCGGTCAGCGTTGAGGATGGATTCGTCGATGAGGTCACCGTACACACCGTCGAGAACAAGATCAACGTCGGAATAGTCCTCGATCATGAGGCCGTTGTCGACCATGCCCATGACGCTCGAAACGGTGTCGATGTCCTTGGCGTCGCATTTTACTTTGATCTGCACCCAGCTCTTGTTGTCGTCCATATTTTTACTCCTTTTCGGCGTCAGTTGTCCTTATTGAAAAATTTTCTCAGGCTCGTCAGGAATTTTGTTCTCTTATTGTAATTCGATTCGCCGCAGGATGCCGCGAACTTTTCGAGGAGTGCCTTCTGCTCGGAATTGAGGTTCTTCGGAACTTCCACCACAACAGTGATATACAGGCTGCCGCGCACCTTGGAGTTGACACGGGTCACACCCTTCCCCCTGAGGGTAAACGTGGTACCGGTCTGCGTACCTTCGGGAATTTCGAATTCCTGACTTCCTTCGAGGGTCGGAATCTGGATCTTCGCACCGAGGGTTGCTTCCGCGTAGGTGATCGGAACTTCACAGTAGAGGTCGTCGCCGTCACGTTCAAAGACAGAATGCGGACGTACGCTGATGATAATGTTGAGGTCACCGGGCTGACCGCCGTTCATGCCGTCACTGCCCTGTGCGCGCAGTGCGATCTGCTGACCGTCGTCGATACCGGCGGGAATGTTGACTTCCAGCTTCTTCGAAACGCGGACAAAACCCGTACCGCGGCACTTGTCGCACTTGTTTTCGATGATTTTCCCGGTACCGCGGCAGGTTTCGCAGGACTTCATCGTCTGGATCATGCCGAACGGGGAACGCTGCTGAACGCGCACCTGACCGGTACCGCGGCAGGCGTCACAGGTCTTCGGGGACGTCCCCTTCGCCGCACCGGAACCTTCGCAGTCCGCACACTTCTGTACCTTCTGATAAGTAATTTCCTTCTTGCAGCCGAAAACAGCTTCTTCAAAGGTCAGCGTCAGGCGGACGGTGATGTTGTCGCCGCGGATCGGGCCGTTGCGTCTGGACGATCCCCCCCCGCCGCCGAAGAAGCTCGAGAAGATGTCGCTGATGTCACCGAACCCATCAAATCCGCCAAAGCCTCCGAATCCGCCGCCGCCCATACCGGACGCCGGATCAAACGCCGCATGACCGTACTGGTCATACTTCGCCTTCTTGTCGGGGTCGGAAAGAACGTCGTACGCCTCGTTGACTTCCTTGAATTTCGCTTCCGCTTCGGCGTCGCCCGGATTCATGTCCGGATGATACTTCTTCGCAAGCTGGCGGTATGCTTTTTTTATTGTATTTTCGTCCGAGTCCTTGGAAACCCCAAGCACCTCGTAGTAGTCTCTCTTGTTTGCGTCAGCCATATATCCTCCAATGGATAGAAAAATGTGGGGAAACCTTTTTTAGGAAAAGGTTTCCCCACACCCCTTCCAAAACCTTTTTACCTGTTATAAAACATGGTGATTGCAGATTTCTTTTTTCATCACCAAATGGGCGGAGATTCCCCCGCCCTTGGTTTTATCATATTCGATCAGTCGTTGGACTTATCTTCGAAGTCTGCGCTGTAGTAGGTGTTGCCGTCGCCGCCGTTCTGTGCGCCTGCACCGCCGAAGCCTGCGCCGCCCATGTTCGGGTCAGCCTGCTGCTGTGCGTACATCTTTTCAGCGATCGGGTAGAATGCCTTTTCGAGAGCTTCGGTGTCTGCCTTGATTGCGTCGAGATCGTTGCCCTTTACGGTTTCCTTGAGCTTTTCGATCGCTGCGCGAACGGAAGCCTTATCATCTTCGGAAGCCTTGTCGCCGAGGTCGTTCAGGCTCTTTTCGCTCTGGTAAACGAGAGATTCCGCACGGTTCTTGATTTCAACGGCTTCCTTGTTCTTGCGGTCTTCTTCCGCGAACTTTGCCGCTTCGTTGACAGCGCGGTCGATGTCTTCTTTGGACATATTGGTGGAAGAGGTGATGGTGATATGCTGTTCCTTGCCGGTACCCTTATCGAGCGCGGTTACGTTTACGATGCCGTTTGCGTCGATGTCGAAGGTAACTTCGATCTGCGGAACGCCGCGCGGTGCGGGAGTGATGCCGTCGAGGATGAAGCGGCCGAGGGTGGTGTTGCCGGCAGCCATGTCACGTTCACCCTGGAGGACATGGATCTCAACGGAGGTCTGACCGTCCGCTGCGGTGGAGTAAACCTGACTCTTCTTTACCGGGATGGTGGTGTTCCGGTCAATGATGCGGTTGAATACGCCGCCGAGGGTTTCGATACCGAGAGACAGAGGAGTTACGTCGAGAAGGAGGAGGTCCTTGACGTCGCCGCCGAGAACGCCGCCCTGGATTGCTGCGCCGAGTGCAACGCATTCGTCCGGGTTGATGCCCTTGAAGGGTTCCTTGCCGGTGAACTGCTTAATGGCTTCCTGAACCGCGGGAATTCTGGTGGAACCGCCGACGAGAAGGACCTTGTCGATCTGGCTGGGCTGGAGACCTGCGTCACGGAGGACCTGCTTGGTGGGTTCGATGGTCGCACGAACGAGGTCAGCGGTCATTTCGTTGAACATTGCGCGGGTGAGGGTCGCGTCGAAGTGCTTCGGGCCGGTAGCGTCTGCGGTGATGAAGGGAAGGTTGATATTGGAAGTGGTCATGCCGGAGAGCTCGATCTTTGCCTTTTCAGCAGCGTCCTTGAGTCTCTGGAGAGCCATCTTGTCTTTTCTGAGATCGATGCCGGAGTTTTCCTTAGCGAAGGTTTCGGCGATCCAGTTGATGATGCGGTTGTCGAAGTCGTCGCCGCCGAGACGGTTGTTGCCGGCAGTTGCGAGAACTTCGAATACGCCGTCGGAGATTTCGAGAAGGGATACGTCGAACGTACCGCCGCCGAGGTCGTAGATCATGATCTTCTGTTCATTTTCCTTATCCATACCGTATGCGAGAGCGGCAGCGGTCGGTTCGTTGATGATACGGAGAACTTCGAGACCTGCGATCTTACCTGCATCCTTGGTTGCCTGACGCTGAGCGTCGGAGAAGTAAGCGGGAACGGTGATAACGGCCTGGGTAACGGAAGTGCCGAGGTATGCTTCTGCGTCCGCCTTGAGCTTCTGCAGGATCATTGCGGAGATTTCCTGAGGAGTGTACTTCTTATCGTCAACAGATACGTTGTACGCGGTACCCATTTCGCGCTTGATGGACATGACGGTACGGTCGGGGTTGGTGATTGCCTGACGCTTTGCGACCTGACCTACCATACGTTCGCCGGACTTGGAGAATGCGACGACGGAGGGAGTGGTTCTTGCACCTTCGGGATTCGGAATAACGGTGGGTTCGCCGCCTTCAAATACGGCTACGCAGGAGTTGGTGGTACCTAAATCTATGCCAATGATCTTTCCCATGATGGATGTTCCTCCAAATAATTGATTAAGTTAGATTTTTATATATAAATTTGCGGGTTGGCTTTATTTGATGTGGGATTTCGGGGACGCTCGCGCGGATGATATGGAATACCTCCTTTATCATCATGCAGCTATATGGTGGAGCGAACCCCTGTTTGTGTCCAGGGAATTTCGCGGACTGGGGTCCGCGACAAGGGACTCTGTCCCTTGACCCTGCGACCTTTCGAGAAAGGTCGATCAAAGCTTTTCGTCTGACAACGTGCAGTTTAAGTTTTTAGTTTGCTACACGAACCATTGCGTAACGGAGGACTTTTTCACCGTACATATAACCGCACTGGAGTACGTCGGTGATTTCGCCTTCGCCGTAGCTTTCGTCTTCAATGTGCATGACCGCGTTGTGAATCTCGGGATTGAAGGTTTCACCGGGTTCGCCGAACGCCTTGATGTTCAGCTTTTCCAGCGTTTCCGGCAGCTTGCCGAGAATCAGCTTCACGCCTTCGACAAACTTTTCCGCGTCACCGTCCGTGAACTTTGCCGCGTACTGCAGATTGTCAAGAATCGGCAGAAGTCCCGTCAGCGTATCGGAAACAGCTTCACCGTAAACGGTTTCGCGTTCCTTTGCCGAACGTCTGCGGAAATTATCATATTCCGCTGCGGTACGGAGGTACTTGTCATTCAGCTCATCCGCACGCTTCTTTTCGGCGTCAAGCTTCTTTTCCATTTCCGCGAGTTCGTTCTTCAGCTTCTTATCGGACTTTTTGTCCGCCTTTTCTTCCTTCACGGGTTCCGCGGTTTCTTCCGCTTCCGCCGCAGTTTCAGCTTCCGCGGGTTCGTCTTCCTCGATGTAGGGAGGATTCCGCTTCGGATCCTGATTCATCATTTCTGTCATTTCTATCTCCAAATTTAATTTTTAGCTGTATTATTTCCGTCCCCGGAAGCGTTCGGGTCACCGAGCACTTCCGAAACCCCGCGCGTCAGATGATCGATCGTCGCAATCACACGCCGGTAGTCCATACGGGTCGGGCCGATGATGCCGATCGCACCAACGGTCTTGCCGTGGTCGCGCACCGCTTTGAAAATGAGCGTGGAATTGTCCATCACCTTGACGATGTTCTCACGTCCGATGTAGACCTGCACCCGGTCGTCCGGGGTATGCGTGGTCTCTTCGGAAAGAACTTCGAGCAGGTCGTCCTTCTTTTCGAACAGTGCCAGCATGTCGCGCAGACGATCCATGTCGTAGAATTCCGGATAGGAGAGCAGACGGTTGATGCCTTCAAACCGCAACTCGCCGCCGTCGAACACGGAAATCGTTTCGCACACGGCCTTGATGACGGGGGAGACGAGGTATTCGTATTCGCCCATGACGCGTTCCATTTCCATCATCATCGGGAGCGTGATCTCCGCTGCCGTGATGCCGGTGACGTACTTGTTGAGTACGGCGGACAGGCGCGCGGCCGCTTCGTTCGGGATGGGACGGTTCGAATGGACGTATTTGGTCTTGACGATGCCGCCGATGACCATGATCAGAACGAGAGTCGTTTCGTCGAGCCGCAGGAGTTCGTACCGTCCGACAGTGATGCGCGGCTGACGGGGTTTGATCGCCAGAGCGGTGTAGTTGGTCAGCTTAGCTGCCAGCGTGACAGCCGTCTGCATGATCGCGTCGAGTTCGGACTGTTTCTGATTCAGGGTGCGCCGGAGTTCGTCGATCTCGCCCTGCGTGAAATTGTACCGGTCGATCAGCCAGTCCACGTAAAAGCGGTAGCCGGTTTCGGACGGAATCCGTCCGGCGGAGGTATGAGGCTGTTCGAGAAAGCCCATTTCCTCGAGTTCGGCCATTTCGTTCCGGATGGTAGCAGAGGAGCAGAATATTTGCTTATGCCCGGTCAGGAATTTGCTTCCGACAGGCTCACCGTTTTCGATGTGTGCGTCAATAATCGCTTTTAATATGATCTTTTTTCGTTCACTCAGGTCTTTTTTTCTGTCTTCCAATCTCAAACACCTCCCCGAAAAACGGAAAAACCCGTGAGGCGGATCTGTCGTTTCTTTAGTTTAGCACTTCAAAACCACGAGTGCTAAACCGTGATATAAATTTACCATTTTGCTCGCTTCTTTTCAATAACAATATGCGGATTATTTGTTAATTATCTATGAATGGGCACAAAAAGGCAGAACGCCATTAGCATTCCGCCCTTTATTTTGTAAAATTCACTTCACTCCCAGCTGCACGTTGTCAGCCGAAAAGTTTTGATCGACCTTTTTCAAAAGGTCGCAGGGTCAAGGGACAGAGTCCCTTGTCGCGGACCGCAGTCCGCGAAACACCCTGAACACAAACAGGGGTTCGCTCCACTAATCAACTGCATGAAGATAAAGGAGGTATTCGTCCCCATCCGCGCCAGCGTCCGAAGAAATCCTTATTTCACACCAACATCCCCTGCCGGCAGCGGATAATAAACATCCTTCGCCACAGGCATACCGATGTGCGGGAATCCCGTCTCATCAAAGTAAACGCGCTGACAGTGACAGTGCCGCACCATCCCCGTCACCGACGGATTGTGGTCGTGCAGGCAGTGATGGGAGATCCAAAGCTCGCTTCCGTCCGGGGAGAAGAAGAACGTCGCGTGACCGGGGCCGTAGTTGCCGTTGCCCTTCACCATCACGGGTTCGTCATCCTTCAGCCATGCACCCGCATCAAGCGGATCATCCCCGACCAGCTCAATAATCCCGAGAATATAATCATCACTCCAGCAGCCGTTCCCCGAGTAAATGATGAACAGACGTCCGTCACGTTCCACGAAGAACGCACCTTCGTTGATCGGAGAACCCTCTCTGTGATACGGCGGCACCAGTTCCCATTCGTAGTCCGCTTTCGCCATAATGGTGAAAGACCCTTCCACCTCTGTGGGCGACTTCATCCGCTGGATTGCCAGCTTCTGCTGATGATCCGCAACAATGGAGAAGCAGATGTACCATGTTCCCTTCCAGCAGTACACCGTCGGGTCGATCGCATACACGTCATGGTTGATATGTCCGCCGAGCACAAATCCGTCAAACGGATCGTCCGTCTTCGCTGCGAGAACGATCACGTGCTTGAAACCCTTGTTTTCCGCCGTCTGATGCGTACTCGTGTAGATGTACCAGTGTCCGTCAACATAATGCAGCTCCGGCGCCCACAGGAAACCGTACGTGTCGTCCGCCGCGTTCGCTTCGTAGATCACCTTCGATTCCCCCGCACGGAACAGTTGCGCCATCGTCTTCGCACGGAACATGGTCAGGGTCGTATTTCCCGTCGAGATACCGTAGTAATAACCCGTGTCCGCACACCAGACCACACGCGGGTCGGCGTTGTCACGGTTCGGATCCAGCGGGTTGTGGAAGCCCATCCCTTCCGCCGGAACTTCCGGTTCCGGGATCACAAAATTCCGGTCTTTTTTCAGCAGCATAAAATTACCTCCGATCTGTTATCTCATCCGTTCAGCCATGAACCCTCTTCCGTCGGAAAAGTCCCACAGCCATTGCGGCAGCCGCCGCAGCATATGGGACTATCGTTTCTCCGGTATCGGGAGATGTCTGAATGTCTTGTGTGTTCTGGGTTACAGGAACCATGATCGTTGTCACATGCGTCACGGATTCGTCGGCCGCGTACGATGATGTCGCATAAACGCCGTATTTTTCCGTGTAGCCGGTTCCTTTTACGATGTAAATCTCCGCTACATCCACGCTGGCGTTCCGCACAACAAACCCTCTTCCGCCGTCGTCAAGCACTTTGACATTATCGCGTTCCAGCGTATAGGTTTTGCCGTCCGCCGTCAGTTCGATTTTGTGAAGCACATCCTTTTCAACCGGGATCTTCACCTGGATTTTTCCGCCGTCCGCAATCGCTTTTTTCAGCGCTTCGTCCGGTTCTTCAAAATCATCGATCATTCCGTCCGCACGGATCACGAGCGCCGTGATGTTCGTCGGCTCCGTTCCGCGGCAAGTCAGAATGAATCCGACATAGCCGTTTTCACTCCGGATTTCGGAGAAGGAAAAATCAAATTCAATCGTATAGGAATCCGCCGCCTCCGCTGCCGGAAGGATGGCATACGCCCGTTCATTATCGAAGGTATTCAGCTCCAGCGTCTCGCCGGTGCAGGTGATATGCGAATTTTCCGAACTGGACGTTCCGCGTACGATTCCGGATTTTTCAAGTTCCGACAGAACCGCGAAATCCTGATGATACAGCACCTCTCCGGCAATTTCTTCTCCTGCCAGAGCCGGAACGCTCAGACAAAGAAAACAGGCAGAGAGCATCACAAGGGCAGTCATAAAAGCCAGGAACCGTTTCATACCGCCTCCGCAAAAATAAAAATTCTGTACATATTATATAATGTTTCCTCCGCCCCGTCAAGTATTTATTCACATTTTTCGATATTTTTTCAACTTTTTTGATACGATTTGTTCAAGAAAACGAAAATCCGGAACGGGATTTCCAAGGTTTTTCCATTCCGGATTTCTCTTCATTTTATACAATCGTCACTTTTCCGACCGGATAGAAGCCGTCCGCGCCGTTCTTCATGCCCAACTCGATCGGACGTTCGTTTTCAAACAGACCGATCGAAAGCATGAACTCGCCCTGCATCGCCCGTACCGGATGAATCGTCAGCGGAACCGCCGTGATCTCCCCGGCCGCCCACTGGCGGTTGTCGCCGCAGTCGACTTCCTCGTTGAGGCAGCCCATGTCACCTTCCAGCTTGATTTTCATACTGTACTTGTGGTACGCCTTCGCGAAGCCGCGGTTTTCGATATACAGCACCACATTGTTCGGACAGCCGCCGGTCATGGTGTGCGGAACCTCCGCGCCGTCAAGGAAATACCAGTAGCCGAGACGGTTCGCCGCGTATTCGGTCAGATACGGTTCGCGTTCCAGCCACGGCACGGGATAGCCGTGAAAACCGGCGAACGTACATCCGGTGCGCTGCATCGCGTCAACAAACGGGAAGCCGCCCTTGAAAATCTCCGGAGCAACGCTTGTGTAATGCTCGAATTCCAGCACGACCGGTGCGTTGTTGTAGAATTTATCGAACAGCCACGGCGAACGCAGCGTGTTGTAGCCGCAGTTTTCCGCATAATACCGGACACAGACCGAGTCGTCCTCCAGCCCCATCCCGCGGGATACGGCATATTCGACGAGATCCATGTTTTCCTCCCATCCGCGCGCCCAGCGGTGGTTGATGTGGTCGTCGTTGAGGATGAGGAAGGTGTCCGGGAAATACCGGCGGGACAGGTCGATGTGCTTCTTGATAACGTCCGCCGGATAGATGATGTCGCTGCCGTTGCCGGTGTGACCTTCGCCCCACGTGCCGAACGTACCGAGGTCGATCAGCTCGATCAGCGGGTGTCCGTTGAAGCGGCGTCCGGCTTCTTCAAGGAACCGTTCAAGATTTTCCAGGAAGATCGGGTCACCGTAGTCCGGTTCGAGACGTCCGCCGGGCAGACGATACCCGCGTGCGCCTTCTTTGTAGACGTATTCCGGCGTCGCGAACGGAATCGATCCGTCCCCTTCGTAAGTCACCAGCCGCATGGCGAAGCGGTAATCGTACTGACTCCACTCGTTAAGGATGTCATAGATGTACGACCAGTCGTACACGCCCTTTTCCTTTTCGATGTCGCCCCAGTCGAAGCGGAGGTAGAGGTGATTCAGCCCCGGGAACCGTTCGAGATGGTCGGCGGGATCGTGCTTCACGCGGTAATTTTCGCGGAGATAACCGTTGTCAATGTAGTGCCAGTACCAGCCCTTGTGCGGATTGCGCAGGATACGGCGGTCGTCCTGAAATTCCCGCAGATCGCGGAAATTCGGGGAAGCGGACTTCCGGTCGAATAACGCGAAGCCGATGGCGTTGGCAGTCGCCGGTTCGGGCTTGTCGCAAATGTTCGGATAATCGTACATGAGAACTCTCCTTTATCGGATTTTTTTGCTCATCCAGAGAAGCAGATCGTCGTCATTCTCGCACGGCGCATACTGTTCCAGCTGCTGTCCGTTCCACCAGACGCCGCTGCCGTCGAAATTATATCCGCGCCCCACGTACAGACGCTGTGCCGCGCCGTAGCCGCTGTGACAGCCGACCGCGAGGCAGACAGTATCGGACATTTTTGCCGCCTCTGCTTCCAGCACGTCGAGCAGGCGGGAGGCAATGCCGCGGTTATGAAGATGGAAGAACACGCAGAGGTCGGAAATCAGCGGAATGCCCGGAAACGGACCGCTTGCCTCCCGTGCCTGATCGAAAATCAGTGAAACATGACCGGCAACTTCGCCGTCGTATTCCGCAACAAAGGTTATGCGGCCGTTTCCAAGTTCGTCGAAATATCTCTGATAGGTTTCAAGATCCGGGTGCCATCCGTAGGACAGATACGTATCGTAAATCGTCTGCGCATCCGATTCGATCATCGTGCGGATGGTGAGTTTGTCGTCCTTATAATAGATCATATGTTATTCTCCAGATAATTTTTCTGTGTTTCTCAAATACTTTTCCGTTCGCCGCGCATCAGTTCCCCGATGACCCGGCGGTCCCAGAGGAGAACCCCCGTTTTCTTCGCAAGATCCTTCGCGTGCGGCGTGAAGGTAGAGTTGGTCATGACCACGCCGTACCGGCAGCCGTAGAAAGCCTTTCCGGTATAGACCTCCTGCACGGGTTTGTTCCCGAGCGGCGACGCATATCGCTTGCACTGGATCGCATAACGCGCCGTTCCCCTCACAGCAATAACGTCCACACCCTGATCACCGGAACCGGGTGTGACACTGACCTTTTTGAAACCGTTTTTCCGCAGGAGTTCCGCGCAGAAATGTTCAAACTCATGCCCTTTCATGACATCGATCTCCGCCATCGTGACGGTTTCTTTTTTTGTTCTTTTCTTTTTGGTTTTTCCAAAACCTTCCGCTTTGCCCGGACTTTTCTTACGAGAAAGGATTTTCCGCAGGAGGACGCCAAAGAGAAAGCATACGATAAAAAGTACGGCGTAAAAAATATAGATTCTGTATTCCTGGATCATTTTTCTGTTTTCCGCAGAATTCGCGGGATACTACCAAAAGAACCGCTCCCAAAATGGAAGCGGCTCTGAAGTTCGAATGGTCGAATATTAGTGAACGATGTAACGTTCGGTATCCTTGTCGAAGAGGTGAACTCTGGACATATCGAAAGCAACGTTGATGATGTCGCCTGCACGAGCGGTGGAACGAGCAGATACGCGAGCGGTCATGGAAGTTTCTTCGGATACGAGGTAGAGGTAGATTTCAGCACCCATAAGTTCGGTTACTTCTACGTCAGTTTCGATTACGGAATCAGACATAGCCTTGAGGGATGCGTTGTCGTCATGGATACATTCGGGACGGATACCTGCAACGATTTCCTTGCCTACATATTCCTTGAGAGCAGGGTTGTTTGCCTTTTCTGCGGGAATCTTGAGGGAGTTGGAACCGAAGGTCATGTAGAGGTCTTCGCCCTTCTTTTCGAGAACGCAGTTGATGAAGTTCATCTGAGGAGTGCCGATGAAGCCTGCTACGAAGAGGTTTACGGGGTAGTCGTAGAGGTTCTGAGGAGTATCTACCTGCTGGATCAGACCGTCCTTCATAACTACGATACGGGTAGCCATGGTCATAGCCTCGACCTGGTCATGGGTAACGTAGATAAAGGTGGTACCAACGCGCTGGTGAATCTTGGTCAGCTCGGTTCTCATGGTTGCACGGAGCTTAGCGTCCAGGTTGGACAGAGGCTCGTCGAGCAGGAATACCTTGGGGTTACGAACGATGGCGCGGCCCAGCGCAACACGCTGTTTCTGACCACCGGACAGAGCCTTCGGCTTACGGTCGAGCAGGTGGGTGATATCCAGGATACGGGCAGCCTCTTCTACGCGGCGCTTGATCTCCTCCTTGGGAGTCTTGCGGAGCTTCAGACCGAATGCCATGTTATCGAACACGGACATGTGGGGATACAGAGCGTAGTTCTGGAACACCATCGCGATATCTCTATCCTTAGGTGCAACGTCGTTAACCAGTCTGTCACCGATGAAAAGTTCACCCTCGG
>JBGVOJ010000469.1:0-3071 GCA_045126415.1 Eubacteriales bacterium
GGTCAGCAGCAGCGTGTTGCAATTGCCCGTGCGCTTGTGATGAATCCGTCCCTTCTGATCGCTGACGAGCCTACGGGGAATCTCGACAAAACCACGACAAAAGAAATCATGAAGACACTGACGGAAGCAGGACGGAAAAAAACGATCTTTATGGTTACGCACAACGAAGAGCTGACATCCTATGCGGATATTGTGATCCGCCTGAAGCGCGGAGAAATTGAACTCTGACTGCAGGAGGTATCTATGAGAAAATCCAACTTATTGATATTGCTGTGCGTTTTTGTATCATAACATTATGTTCATGTTCGTCAGAACATGCAGAGACGGGGGAATATCATAACTCTTCGAATTCTCAGCTGATGTATGGGAATCTGACAGCAAGCCATAAATACGCTGCCGGTTCCGAAGGAGTATATTATTGTGAGAAGGATGCGGTTTACTTTATTCCGGCTGAAAATACCGGAAACAAGACGTGTATCCTGACTGCTTCGGAGGAGCTTCCCGGAATCCATACGATTTTTCTGTATCACGGTCAGCTGTACTTCTGCGACCAGGAAGACAATACATTCCGGCGGTATGATATTGAATCGGAAACACTGGAAACAATGAAGATTCCTTTGCCTGAAAACCGTCTGATCAGTGATTATTATGTGGCGGATCATACGTTGTTTGTTACCTGTGCTTATTGGGAAGGGATCACCTGTGTTGATCTGGAATCACTGGAATGCGCTCATTATAACAATGTCTGGGGGCAGACCTCGTATGCAGACGGGAAACTGTATGTACTGGGCAGCACATTGACCGTCATTGACCGGCAGGATGGTTCCGTCACACAGGCAGAACTGATTTCAGAGGATCATCCGCAGTATGTTCCGAAGAAATTGTTTACGGATTCACAGAACCATATCTATCTTGTTATGGAAGACCGTCTATCCATGCAGGAAAAACTGTTTTCGATGGATTCAGATACATTTGCACTGCATGAAATAACGGAAATCAGCGCCGACCGTTTTCTGTTTGAATCCGGGGAGGATATCTATTATACCGCAGATTCCTGTATATATCGAATGGATATGGAAACGCGGCAAACAGAATCCGTCATGAACCAACCGGAAGGGTATCTCTTTCCTGTCGGAAAATACCTCTGTTCAGAGAACAGAGAGGGCATCACGATACATATACCTTAGGAACAGAAGGATATGGGAATCGTACGGAATTTCCATATCCATGGAATCAAAAACGGTGAATTTATGAAAAACAGAAGATTGAAAACAGGAATCTTCCTGTTATTGGCTGTACAGATGCTTTTCATAGGCATATTATTATATGAACGGATCGGATATGAACCGTTTGAAAAGCTGACACGCAAAGAGATCGAAAAATACACCTATACTCTGGGGGAACATGAATTCGAATATGAGCTTCCGGATCGGTTTTATTCTTACGTACATAATCTGAAGATATACATCCCATATCATCCGGTATCTTTTTTGTACAATACCACATACGGAACCAATATGGGAGTATTGAAAGTCTATCTGAAAAACGGTGAAATCCATACCATATGGCCGACCTCCGGACGCAGTTTTTTCGGACGGGATATGTTTGTTGTCCGTATAGACGGAAAAGCGTATTTGACCGATGCCTGGTACGGGATTTCACTGGCAGAAATGCTGAATACCTATTCCGATGAACGGAAAGAAGAGATGAGAGGGAATAATTGAGATTGCCGGAGAGGATTCGCAGTACACATATACAAATATATCCGGAGGAATAGGCAATGAAAAAAATATTATTGTTGTTAATTACCTTATTCATTGTATGCACATCCTGTGGGAATTCAAATACCGAAGAACCGGTCAGCATGGATGAACTCATGAAAATCAGCACATGGCTTCTGGATGATGAACTGGAAGGTACCGGACGCTGGGGCTATATCAGCTTTGAGGAAAAAACATTTCCGCGCAAAGCAGACGGTGACGGCTACTGGATTCCGGACGACGGAGAAACTCAGGTTGCCAACGAAGACGTGTTTGAATTTGAAGCTCTGGAACTCGGGATACCGCGAATAATGGCTCCCATGACCATGCATATGGCGCGGAAAAAAGGGGAGGGAATCAATTATTCCAATCTGAATCTGCACATCGACTTTGACGGGATTGTCGAGGTCGTCAAAATCGAGCCGAACGACAGCAGTATCCGACTAAGATACTCCCTGAACGGTCCTCCGATCGAAGCGGAAGAAATAAGTATCAGTGCTCCCTGTGTTATTAATGTCTGTCCGGTAGGAAAAGTGGTTGTAACGGAAGGAACCGAGGTTTTAATCAGCACGGATACAATCGCTGGAAAAGAATATACTCTTCAGATTCGGGGATGCTCTCTTGGCGGCGATCCGATTGTAACCGCAGAAGTTAAAATAACGGCAATTCCCGATCCGGAATACCCATGGCAGACGGTCCATCAGGGAAGATACGGGGAATTCAATACAAGCGGCGAAGAACGAACCCGTTTCTGTTCCGTTGAACTTGTGTCATATACCTACAGCGAAATGTATATTCTCAGGGGTGAAGCAGGGAGTGGTGAATGAAAAGATAGCTTAACATTATTGTATAATCAAATGAAAGGTGACAAAAACGGTATGTTATGGGGAATTTTTGTCAGAAAATCGTAATGATAGAAACATAAAAACACTCATCCGATTTTTTCCTAATTTATAATACATTTCATCCTGTCTGCCATAACGGGAGATACAGTATTCTGTCTCAGAAGATGTTCTTGAAGCATAATCTCATGGTTAGTATTCTCTACATCGATAAACCAAATATCATTTAATCCATATCATTTTCACATGGACCGTATGTCATCCACCTAAATTTGATCACTGTCCTTCCACGTCCGCATCTTCTCCTCCAGATACTTCTCAATCCCAATCAGCGTCCCCCTTTGTTTTTGATACTCATAAACCGTATCCAACTTCCCCCCCTTTTCACAAAAGGCAGCGATAGCATTGCAGGTATTCATCACTCGATTTACAAATACATTCTTTTCTACCAATCTGTAAATATTTTCTT
>JBGVOJ010000470.1:0-14333 GCA_045126415.1 Eubacteriales bacterium
GTTTTCCCCAAACCCCTTTCCAAAAACTTTTCATCTGAGGAGCATGGATATAGTCTGTGCAGACTTGGAGATACTATATTTTTCTTTTTACTTATGAAAAAAGCTGCTTACGTCTGGGACTGGTATCTCAAAAACGTGGACGAGCATGACATTTCTGTGCTCGATATCATCAATATCGCGTTCGGTCTTGTGAAGGATTCTGTCCTCGATTTTGACAAGCCTCATGTCCCCTCCGAAATTGCGCGGATTCACGCGCTGAAACCCGGAATGAAGATTCTGCTCTCCATCGGCGGATGGGGTGCGGGCGGTTTTTCCATCATGTGCCGTACAGCCGAAGGAATCGCAAAATTCACTGCGTCCTGTGTGGATGCTGTGGAAAAGTACGGACTTGACGGCATTGACCTCGACTGGGAATACCCGACCATCGACTCCGCCGGCATCGACGCCGATCCTTCCGACCGGCAGAATTTTACCCTCCTGCTGCAGTCTCTGCGTGCTGCGCTGGATACCGCGTATCCGGACACGCACAAAATGCTGACAATCGCCGCCGGAGCGGGGAAATATTACGTCGACGCGGTGGAAATCCCGGAGATCACGAAGGTGCTCGACTACATCTCGCTGATGACGTACGATATGCGCGGCGCATGGTCGCCCGCCGGACATCATACGGCGTTATACGGAAGTCCTTCCGCGGACGAAACCGTCCGTCTGTTCCATGAAGCCGGCGTTCCTGTGGAAAAACTCATGATCGGCGCGGCTTTTTACTCCCGGAAGTGGACGAATATTCCCGAAGGAGGCACGCACGGCCTCGGTCAGAAGTGCGATGATCCGGACGACCGTGAGAGCGGTATGTTCGGCCCGGGATTCACGAAACTTGCGGAAAACTACATCGACAAAAATGGATACACCGCCTATTTTGACGAAGCATGCGGTGCATCGTATCTATACAGCGAAACCGAGCGCACGTTTATCAGTTACGACGACGAACGAAGCGTTGCCGCGAAAGCAAGGTACGCGGCGGAAAACGGTCTGTACGGGGTCATGTACTGGGAACACTCCTGTGACCCGAGCAGACGGCTGATGAACGCACTCGCATAAGGAGAATTATCATGCAGAGAACCTGTGTCGTAGGTATGGGCCACATCGGTCACCGTCACGCCCGCGCCTACACGGAATCCGACAAAGCGGAACTCGTTGCCGTCTGCGACCGTGTTCCGGAACTCGCAAAGGCAGCCGGCGAAAAGTTCGGCGTACCGTATTTCACCAAGGCATCCGAAATGTATGCCGCAATGAAGCCTGACATCGTCAGCGTTACCACCGGCGGTTTCGAATACGCCAGCGACCACTACGAGCCCACCATCGAAGCGTTTGAAGCGGGCTGTCATGTTCTCGGCGAAAAGCCGATCTCGAACAACCTCCGCCACGCGATCGAAATGGTTGAACTCGCGGAAAAGAAGAACCTCTGCTACGGCATCGACATGAACCACCGCTTCACCCCCGCCGCACGTCAGGCGAAAAAGTGGCAGGACGACGGCAGACTCGGCTCCCTCCTGTTCTGCAATATGTCCCTGTGGATCGGCAAATTCATGCCCCTCGAATCGGTTTACTACCATCTCAAGGCACTGAACCCGCACAGCATCAACATCATGCAGTATTTCTGCGGCCCGATCACGGAAGTCTCCACCTACGCGATGACCGCGCCGGGCAGAAACATCTACTCCACGCAGTCCACCGCAATGCGGTTTGCCTGCGGTGCCGTCGGACATCTGACCTCGTCCTACGATATCACCCGCGGTCATCCGATGGAACGCTGCGAAGTTGCCGGCACCGACGGACGCTTCACCTTCGAAGATATGTGGCGCGAAGCCGTACTCTATCCGGCAAACTCCCCCGTCCGCGAAGTTTACGCCAACCCCGTCTTCGACGGCCCGAACCGTTTCGAATGCTTCTATGACACCTTCCGTGACCGTATCCACGCCTTCGTGGACCAGGTTGACGGCGGTGCAAAGCCGGAAGAAATCGACGGCAGCGGCCGCGAAGGTCTCGAAGCCTCCCGCGTCATCCACGCCATGATCAAATCCATCGAAGAAGGCAGCGCATCCATCAAAGTCAGCGAAATTACTGAGTAAAAGGTAATTCTCGGGGAAAACTTTTTTGAAAAAAGTTTTCCCCGAACCCCTTTCAAAAAACTTCATACTATTAAATATGACTTAGTAAGTGCAAATTGTTCGTTACAGAAGATTTTGTCAGCTGCACAAAATTCAGTTGCTTCAAATCTGCACATACTTTGTCTATCCAATTCGTTTAAAAGTTTTTGAAGAGGGAGTGCGGATGCGACTCACTACGCAAGTCGCGGGGAACTTTTTGGAAAAAGTTCTTCCCCGCGAAACCCCATTTTATAAAACATTCATGCCAGATTTATTTCAGAAAAGTACGTTTTTCAGCGAACGGCCGGAAATTTTGATTCACGAAGCGGAGCACGACGGACGTCTCGGTTCGCACACTCATGAATTTTATGAGATGGTCTATATCGTTGACGGTTTCACGCTTCACTCGTCCGCCGGACGGGTGAATATGCTGGTGACCGGCGACCTGTTTTTCGTGCGTCCCGGTGAGGAGCATTCGTACATCAATGCCTACCGGACGAAGCTGTACAACCTCATCTTCACCGCGGATGAACTGGGGTCGGAACTCACGGAGCTTTCGAAGCTGCCGGGGCTGGACGTCATGTTCTGCGGAGGAGATGCGGAAAACATCGGCGCGCGGCTGCTCCATGTCGGCATGAACGAACGTCACAGTGTGGAATCCGCGCTGGAAAAAATCAAATCGGAACGTCTTTCCAAGCGTACGGGCTGGCAGTCGCTGACCCGCGCGCATCTGATCTCCTTCCTGATCCGCTATTCCCGCATGTACGAAACCCAGTGGGAACGCCGTTCCCAGTCGTCCAACGACTATTACGGCTACATCTACAAAATCCTGAGCTACGTGAACGACAACTACGCCCGTCCGATCACGACGTCCGAGCTTGCCGAAATCACGGGACTCTCCCCCGATTACATGGCACGCAAATTCAAGCAGGCACTCAACATGAGTCCCGCGGAATACGTCCGGCGCTTCCGGATCGCGCGCGCCATGGAACTGCTCTGCACGACCGATACCCCCGTTGCGGACGTGGCACAGCAGACCGGCTTTTCGGACATCAGTCTGTTCTCCAGAGTGTTCAAACAAGCCGTCGGTCTGCCGCCTGCCGCCTACCGCAAAAATATCAGTGGAACCAATGACTGAGAGAGGAATATCTCTCGGGGAAACCTTTTTTAAGGAAAAAGGTTTCCCCGAACCCCTTCCAAAAACCTTCAATCTGTTATAGTGACAAGGTTTCGCTGAAGGGTGAAGGATATCTCTTTATGAGTACGAAATATTATAAAACGGAGGATATATCATGCCTAAAATGTTATTTGCAGCAAAGACCATCGAGTACGAAGGTCCGTACGGAACCGCGACCCGCAAGTACGTCATCCGTCTCGGCGACCTTGACGCCATCTGCCTCGGCACCCGCGAAAAAAAGACTTTCTTCGGCCTCATCAAGAAGCAGGAACGCTATCTTGAGATCCGCACGCACGGCATCATGGGCATCGACGCTCCCATCGTCGTCGGCGAATTTGACGAGGACAAGGAAGAATTCCGTATGTTCCTCGAAAAAGCAAAACAGTTCGCCAGCGACAACGATCTGACAATCGAAAAAATCTAAGCAAAGCAATCATGTGCGCTGAAAAAACAATTTCAGCCCAACGATAAACCCCGCACAAACCCCGATTATTTACCCAGATTCAAATTTTTTGAAAGGGGTTTGGGGAAAACTTTTTTATAAAAAAGTTTTCCCCAAGAAAAATCCCTTTAGAAAGGAAATACCATGGAAAAAATCTTTAAGGCTGCTGTGGTTGGTATGGGCGGCATCGGCCATACTCACGCAAACTGCATCATCAACGATCCTCTTGCGGAACTCGTTGCTGTATGTGACCTGATTCCCGCGAAGGCAGACGCTGCTGCGGAAAAGTTCAAGGTTCCGGCATACTACTCCCTGAAGGAAATGCTGATCGCGCATCCGGAAATCGAAGTTGTACACGTTACCACTTCCGGTTTCGAAAACGGTTCCTGGCACTACGATCCCACGATCGAAGCGCTCGACGCAGGCCGTCACGTCCTCGTTGAAAAGCCGATTTCCAACAACATCGAAGAAGCACGCTTCATGGTTGACTACGCGGCAAAGAAGGGTCTGTACCTCGGCTGCGACCTGAACCATTACTTCTCCGAACCCGCGTTCAAGGCTGACGAACTCATCAAGAACGGCGGCGTCGGCGAACAGGTTTACGCAATGACCAAGGTCGGCTTCAACGGCAGCTCCGTCAACGTAAACGCAATCGACCGCAATTCCAGATGGCAGATGCCCTACTCCCACGCGAAGGCATTCCTCACCCATCCCTTCTCCGTAATGCGTCACTTCTGCGGCGACGTAACTCACATTCAGGCGTTCATGGACAAGCCCGGCGCACGCCGTCAGTCCGAAGACCTGATGCTCTCCATCCAGTCCGTACATATGAAGTTCCAGAACGGCTGCGTAGGTTACCTCCTTTCCCAGAGAGGCGACGCAATGTTCGGTCTCGGCGGCTGGTGGTCCTTCGAACTTGCAGGTACCCACGGTACGTTCTGCATTGAAAACTGCGTAGAAAAGCTCACCTACTGGAAGAACGGTCAGGAACCGGAAGTAACCAACACCGGTGTTACCGACTTCGGCGCAACCTTCCCGATCCGTATCCACGCGTTCTACGAAGACCTTGTAAACAAGGTTCCGCTGGAACACCTCCGTGCATCCGGCCGCGACGCTCTTGCAACGATGGAATACATCTTCGCAGCGATCGATTCTTACGAATCCGGCGGCGAAATTGTACGTCCTCATGCACTTCCTGCATACCACGGTCATCCGACGATCATTCACTAAGGATAAAATGCCCCTACGGGGCATAAATTTGAAAAAAGCACCGTTCCGGTGCTTTTTTCTTCCTTCCACGCCGAAGGCGTGCCCATTTACGGATTCTCCGTGTCAAGCGCAAGATAGTCCTCGACAACCTTTTCGAATTTCTTTTCGGCGCCCTTGATCTTCGCTGCGTACGCCGATTCCGTGTTCGAGGAGTTCGCCGATACCATTTCCTGAATCGTGAACGCCAGTCCGCCCAGCGCATCGTTGTACATGTAGCCGAAGTCGAAGACTCGGCTGTCCATCAGAAGGTCAAACATTTCCGAGGATTCCACGTCGCGCGCCGCCTTGGTCTTCAGAGAAGTCTCATAGTACGCCGGAACAACCTGCTTGTAAGTCTCCGCGTTCAGCGCCTCAACAATGATACTGACGTTTTCCGCGTTCGGTACCGTCACCGGAACCATCATGCCTCCGTGCGCACCGTCACTCATCGTGTAGTAACGATCCTGCGTTTCGTCAAACTTCGGATAGGGAATAATACCAAAATCGAATTCCAGATCACGGTAACTCATCGCACTCTGGAACAGACCGGTATAAACAAGCAGATTGCCGCTCGACCATGCCGTAGAACCCGTACCCCAGCCGACGGTGTAGCCGCCCTGCGTTTCGTGATACAGCGAATTCAGACGCGTAACAATGTCGTATGCCTTTTCACGGGAGAACGTCAGCGTCGGCAGCCGGTCTGCGTCCAGTCCGACCAGCGGGTTGTTGAACGCATACTGGTATGTGACAACCGCACTGTACGGGTCGCCGGAGATCGCCAGACGGTCGCCTTCGTCCTTCTGGCCGTCGCTGTTGATGTCCACGTAGATCATATCGGCAAGCGTATGCAGATAGTCGTACGTCCAGCGGCCTTCCTTGACGACGTTATAGATGTTCTCGAGCGAATATTCATCGGAAATATTCTTGTTGTAGAACATCCCGTACGTGAAGCGGAGAACGTCAAGGTCGTATTCGCCGATCATGATGTAGGCGTGGTTATTGACCGACAAAGCTTCCGCCGCGTTGCCGATGTACCACGGCTTTTCAAGATTGACGTAGGGAAGCTGTTCGTACCAGTCGAGGTAATAACCCTTGGTCGCGTTCTTGGTCACGTCGATGATCTGACCGAGCATGAGGTCGAATTCATCGTCGCCCGACATGACGGAGGTCAGCGGCATGGACTGGCCGTTGACGAAATAATTTGCCGTGAATTCGATGTTGAACCGTTCGGATACGGCAAGGTTGCGGGAAATAATTGCGTCGTCGATGACTTCGCCGGTCTGTTCGAGTTCAAGCCCGACGTCCTCCACAAAGTCACTGCGGTCACGGGTAAGGATGCGGAACGTATAGCCATCCATATCCCGTTCCGGAAGTTCGTCCGGAATCGCCGTGCGGGCGTCGACGTCCTCTTCGGGAGCAGTTTCTTCCACAACCGTTTCCTCGGCAGCGGGCACCGCGGCGTCAGCAGGGGTTTCATCCGTCCCCGCACCTTCCGAACAGGCACTTGCGGCAAGCAGGAGAACAAGCAGCAGAGCTGTCATTCTGCAAAATTTTGACATGGGGATTCTCCTTTCAAATTTTGTTTTATTATATATTATTATTTAGTTGGGACGTGGGAAATACCTCTCACAGCCATCTTGCCTGCCGGTTGTGGAAGCCCTTGTTGATAAAGCCGACCTGCGCGAAATCTTCCGGATCCTTGCGGATAAGATAGTCAATATAGCTCATCGTCATCTGCGCCGTCAGCAGGTATCCTGCGGCATTGAGATGTCCGCCGAGGTAGAAGTTGCGGCGGAATTCGGCATCATACCGCGGACCGTACGCGGAAAGGTCGATCACGTACGTACGGGTGAAAATATTCGCAAGATCGTGCAGAAGCGCCGCGTGCTTCGTGACACGTTCGTCTTCATGCTCGGTATAAGGCATCGTCATCAGGAAGAAATACGCGTCGGGCGAAATCTGCTTGTATTTCTGGATGATCTTCGCGTAATCCCCGGCAAACGTCGCCTTGTTGTTTTCATAATTTTCGAGATCCACATCGTCCGCAGAACCGACTTCGCGGTTCTGACCCATCAGATCGTTCACGCCGAGCGCAAAAATGTATGCCTGACATGCCTTGCTCCTGTCCCACGCGCAGATGTCGTTCCCGAACGAATCAAGATACCACTTCGCACTCATGCCGCCGCGCGAGAAATTGTAGACCGTATTCCCCACGGCTCTCGCCATATACTGCCCCCACGAATATTCGTAATAATCATGGTACCCCTTGTTTCCGTTCTCGTCCGTGGACTCAAATTCCCCCGAGGAAAGACTGTCGCCGACGACCGCCACTGTGCGGAAAATCCCGAAAAATCCTCCGTCCGGCTTGATGACGTCCAGCGGCTTCTCGTTTTCGCCGAGATAGTACTTCGTGATATCCATTGTGTCTGCTCCTTTTATTTGTAAAATTTATATGAACAAAAATCACATTCTTTTTCATATTATATCAGATTATCACAGAAAACGCAACGGTTTTCAAGGAATAATTGCCCAAATTTTGCCCCTTTCCATGATCGTACGGAAGCGCCGGTTTCTTTTTTTCGCCGATTCCGTGAAATTCACATTTTCCCCTTTAAAATTCCTCCGAAATATATTATAATGTATATGTATTGTTGGCTCTCTACGGAGAATGCCATATTTTGTAAAATTTTACTCTCTTCCTTCAGCAAGTGAGGTCAATCAGAACATGGAAAATAACAAGAAAAAATATAATCTGGAAATCGCGGGAATGCCGATGACGATCGTGACGGATGAACCCGCCTCTTTTGTAGAATCAATCGTTACCAAGTTCGACGAACGTATCACCGAAATGACCGCAAGCAGCTACCGCATTTCCACTCTGGACGCGTCTCTGCTCTGTGCAATCGACTACCTCGGCGACAAACTGAAAGCCGAAAAGCGCATCCGCAATCTCGAAGCCCAGGTTTCCCTTTATGAAGATAACATCAAGCGTCTCCGCGAAGAACTCGACGAAGTGAAGGCTCAGCTTGAACATCAGACCGCCGAAGATGCTCCCAAAGAGGAAGCCACCGTTGAAGTCACCAACGACATGAAGAAAATCAGCGATATTCTCCGCGGAGGCAAGGCCGGCTCCTCCCCCGAAGATAAAGTCCGCACCCTTGAAAAGTATCTCGAAAGCAAAAAGTCCGAGGAACCCGGGGAAGGACAGACCCGCGACGAAAAAATCAAGTACATCGAATCCCTCCTCCGCGGAAATGATTCCGGAAAATGAACGGATCCACGAAAAATCCCGCGCAGAAGCGGAATGATTTTCCAAAGAAAGATGTTTTAAACGAATCTTCCGCCGTGATGAAACCGCTGCCGGAGCTGCTTGCTCCCGCCGGATCGTCCGACAGTCTGCGTGCCGCGCTTGCCGCCGGTGCGGATGCCGTTTACTTTGGCGGAACATCCTTCTCCAACCGTATGCGCGCAAAGAATTTCGGTGACAGCGAACTGGCGGAAGCCATCCGTCTCTGTCACAGTGTCGGTGCCGCCGCGCATATCACGGTCAACACCCGCGTGCGCGACCGCGAAATGAACGATATCCTCCGTCTTGCGGACACCCTTCTCGGGAATCCCGACACCGCGCCCGACGCACTCATCGTCGCCGATTTCGGAATTGCCCGCGAAATTCACCGCCGTTACCCCGAGGTTGCCCTCCACGCCAGCACGCAGACCTCCCTTTCCAGCCCCGCCGACTGTGAAATTCTTGCCGGAATGGGTTTTTCGCGCCTTGTCATCCCGCGTGAGCTGTCCCGCGACGAGATCCGCCGTCTCTGCGAAAGTACCCCGCTGGAAATCGAAATGTTCATCCACGGCGCCCACTGCGTCTCCTGCTCCGGTCAGTGCCTGTTCAGCTACATGATGGGCGGCCGAAGCGGAAACCGTGGCGAATGTGCGCAGCCGTGCCGCCTTCCTTTCGACGTGATCCGTACGGATGGGGCGACAAATCCCACAAAAAAACGAACAGATTCCGGGCGTTCTGCACAAAAAACCGGCGTTCTTTCCCTCGCGGACATGTGTCTCGCCGGACGGATTCCCGAGGTGATCGACACCGGTGTGCGTTCACTCAAAATCGAAGGACGGCTCAAATCCGCCGCCTATGTCTACGGTACCACGAAAATTTACCGAACCCTTTTGGATGAACGCCGTTCCGCGACGGAAAATGAAGTCCGGGAACTCGCGAAACTCTTCTCACGCGGCTTCACGGACGGATATTTTACGCATAATTATGCAAAAATGTCAAGCATACAGGTTTCCGGCGATGTCGACCAGACACCTGCCGATCACACATCCGAGATCAACAAGGCTCTCGACGAACGCATCCGCGCAAATGCCGCGGAAACCACCGTTCCGCTCACTGCCTTCTTCCTTCTGACCGCCGGAGAACCCGCGCAGTTCACGCTTTCACGGAAAGATTTGCCCGACGTTACAGCATCCGTTTCCGGAGAAGTACCGCAGACCGCGTCCGGCAATCCGGTCACAAAGGCTTCCGCTTCGAAGAATCTCACCAAATTCGGCGGTACAAAATATTCACTTTCCGCTGATGACATTACCTTTGCCATCGGCGAAAATCTGTGGTATCCCGTTTCCGCGCTGAACGACCTCCGCCGACGCGCACTCGCCGCGCTGGAGGAAATCGCCGTTCCTGCACAGAGCAGGGAAGAATGTGCAGAAATCACCGAAAAACCCGCCGATCTGCTGCATTATACCCCCGATTCCATCGAAATTCCACACGGAAAGCAGTGCCGTACTGCCGAAGTCGCAGACATCCGGACACTGTTCGAGCCGATGATTTTCCGCGAATTTCTCGGGTATTTTGACCGGATCTACGTCCCCGCACATTCCTTCACGGAAGCTGTGAAAAAGTCAGAAAATCAACCTTTTCCGGAGCTTGCCGCCGTGCTTCCGGTTTACACGCCATCCGACAAAGTCACGGAAAAACTGCTCGTTTCCCTGAAAAATTCCGGCTGTACAAGCGTGCTCTGTCACTCTGTCGGTCAGGTGCATCTTGTGGAAAAGTGCGGACTTTCCGCCGACATTTCCTTCCGCGCAAACATTACCAACACAGCCGCCTTTGCGGAATACCGCCGCATCGGCTGTGACAAAATCGTACTTTCTCCCGAAATTCCGCCCGCTGCGATGGAATCCATCGGCGGAGGCGCGGTCGTTTACGGCCATCTCCCGCTCATGACTCTGGCCCGCTGCGTGATCTGCGACGGAAAATGCCCCTTCGGAAACCGCGGCGGACGTGAATCCTATTCGAATAATTATTCAATCTCTCCGGATAGCAATTTAACCAGACATCCGAGGGAATCCTGCTGTACCGCCGTTCTGCGCGACCGGAAAGGGGAAGAATTCCCCGTCATCGGCACCCCCGCATACGACTGTGTCAACATTGTTTACAACTCTGTACCGACGTGGATGGCCGACCGCAGCGAACAGCTCCGGCACATTCCCCATCTGCATTTTATGTTCACCGTTGAAACCTCCGCCGAAGCCGCGGAAGCAGTACGTGCGTACATCGAAAAACGCCCGTCCGCGCGCGGCAGACGCCTGTAATTTTTTATTCATATTTTATGTACAATATTCCTGTTAAAATCAAGCTTCTCCGCGCGGACGCAAAGATCCCGGTATACCAGACCCCGGGATCTGCCGCCTGCGATCTTTCCGCCTGTCTCGACGAACCGGTGACACTCCTGCCGGGACAGTCCGCGCTCATTCCGACCGGCATCGCGCTTGCCCCCGAAGCAGAGGACGAACCGGTCGCGGCACTCATCTACGCCCGCAGCGGTCTTGCCATCAAGCACGGCATCGCCCTCCAGAACAGCGTCGGCGTGATTGATTCCGACTACCGCGGCGAGATCAAAGTCGGGCTGATCAATCTGTCCGGCGAACCCTACACGCTCACGCACGGCGAGCGCATTGCACAGATGATCTTCACGCCTGTACGGCGCGGCGTTTTCACGGAAGTCTCCGAACTCGACGAGACCGACCGTGGCTCCGGAGGTTTCGGCAGCACCGGCACCAAATAAACCAATACATCAATATTTTATAATTTCATTCCCCTACCGGAGGTTTTTCATGGCCAAATCCTTCTGGTTCAATCTGTTTCTGATCATCGTCGGCATTGTCGTCGGATCGATGGCAGCGGAGATAACCGCAGACATTCCGGCACTGTCCTGGCTCTCCTACGGTCTGAATTTCGGAACAAAATCTCCCGTGATCCTCGACTTCAATGCCATCACACTGACCCTCGGCATTTCGCTGAAGGTCACGATCTCCACCGCCGCATGTACAGCACTTTCTCTTGTTCTCGGACATTACATTTCTCAAAAATAATACAAATTCACCAAAAATCAATGGAGTTCTCCCATGAACGACACCACAACGGTCATCCTCGCATCGCAGTCCCCCAGACGCCACGAACTGCTTACCCTCGCCGGGATCCCGCATAAAATTTTTGTTTCCGACGCAGACGAAGGCAGCGTGGATTATGTTCCCGGCCATCCCGAGGAATTCGTGACAGCCGCTGCGGAACTGAAAAACATCGCGGTCAGAAAAGCTCTCGAAAATCTCCGCGATGTTGATTTTCCGAACTATAATCTGACTCGTCAGGAGGCAAAAAACGCCGTCATCCTCTCCGCTGACACCATTGTTTATTCCGATATCCGCCGGACGCTCTTCGGAAAACCCGGCAGCGAACGCGGCGCATTTGACATGCTGCGCGAACTGTCCGGACGCCCGCACCGCGTCATCACCGGCGTCATGCTGTATGACACCGCAACCGGCAGAACCTCCCGTTTCGCCGAGTCCACCGATGTATATTTCCGGCCTCTCGACGACCGTGAAATCGAAACCTACATCCGCGTGCATCACCCGCTCGACAAAGCCGGAGCGTACGGAATTCAGGACGGTGCCTGCGTATTCGTCGAAAAGCTGGTCGGCGATTATTACAACGTCGTCGGACTGCCCGTATGCCGTGTATACACGGAGCTGAACCGTCTGCGCGGCAATTGAACAATTTTATCCTCTGAAAAAGCAAACAACACCTCCCAATATCACCCATCATTGGAGATTTTATATATGAAAAGTATCGGTATCGACCTCGGCACCGCGAACACTATCGTTTATGTCAAGGGGCGCGGCATCGTCCTGCGCGAACCGTCCGTCGTCGCCGTGGAAGCGAAATCCCAGAAAGTCGTCGCGGTCGGCAGCGAAGCCAAGCTGATGCTCGGAAAAACGCCCGGATCCATCGTGGCGATGCGTCCGCTGAAGGACGGCGTGATCGCGGAATTCGACATCACGGCATCCATGCTCCGTCATTATTTCAAAAAAGTCTCGGGCAACTCGCTCCTGAGCCGTCCGAAAGTGATTATCTGCATCCCCTACGGCGTGACCGAAGTTGAACGCCGCGCCGTGGAGGACGTTACGCTGGAAGCCGGCGCACAGTCGGTCGCACTGGTGGAAGAACCCATCGCGGCGGCGATCGGCAGCGGACTCCGTGTGGAAGACGCACGCGGCTCCATGATCGTCGACATCGGCGGCGGTACCACGGAAGTGGCGGTCATGTCGCTCGGCGGAATCGTACAGCCGAACTCGCTCCGCATCGCCGGGGATGAGCTGGACGAAGCGATCGTGTCCTACATCAAGCGCAAATACAACATCCTGATCGGTGAAACGACGGCGGAACTGCTGAAAAAGCGCATCGGCAGCGTGCATCCGGCGACAGACCGGGGTTCCATGCAGATCCGCGGACGCAACCTTCTCAACGGACTGCCCGCGACCATGACAATTTCCTCCGCGGAAATCCGTGAAGCAATGCAGGACGAAGTCCAGCACATCGTGGAAAGCATCCGCAACGCCCTCGAAAGCACGCCGCCCGAACTCGCTTCCGACATCTACGACACCGGCATCATGCTCTCCGGCGGCGGTGCCCTCCTCGCCGGTCTCGACCTCCTCATCTCCCGCGTGACCGGCATCCGCACCGTCATCGCAAAAAATCCCATCGACTGTGTCGCCGTCGGTATCGGCCGCATCATAGAAACCACCGGCGATGCGAGTGTTTATGTGAATTACAGAACGAGATAACCGGGGAGAAACTTTTTTGAAAAAAGTTTCTCCCCGAACCCCTCTTCAAAAACTTTTAAACGGAATGGATTGACGAAGTTTGGGTGCAGATTTGGAATACCGATATTCACCTGCAGTTCACAAAATATTGTTTCTGACAATTTGCACTTACTTCGTATACTTATCCAGTATAAAGCTTTTTGAAAGGGGTTTGGGGTAAACTTTTTCTCGAAAAAGTTTTCCCCAAGAAACACCCCCTATGAAACAATTCTTCAAAAACAAATTTTTCTACATTATGACGGTGCTGGCGCTGCTTCTTACGATTGTGCCGAGCGTGTTCTATTCGATGGGGCTGACATTTGTGTTCCGCGATGCGGTATGCGTGCTGCTGACGCCGATGCAGAAGGTGTTCAATTATGCGACGGAAGCAGTCGACGGATTCACGGCGTATTTCTACAAATTCGACGAGCTGATCGAAGAGAACAACACACTGCGCGAGCGGGTCGCCGAGCTGGAAAAGCAGAATTACGACGCCGCCGAACTCGAGGAACGCAGTGCGTGGATGAGCAATTTTCTCGAAATGAAGACACAGCACACCGATTTCAAGATGCTTTCCGCCTCCGTCACCGGCCGGGAAAGCGGAAATTACTCGAAAGTGCTCACCATTGACGTCGGAACCGGCGCCGGTGTGACGCTGAACATGCCGGTCGTGACCTCCGAAGGGATCGTCGGGCGGATCACCGAGCTCGGCTACAACTGGGCGAAAGTGACTACCATTGTCGAGCCGCAGTCCTCCGTAGGCGCGTACATTGAGCGCACCGAGGACGCCGGAATCTGCGAAGGAAAGTTCGGCCTCGCCGCCGACGGTCTGTGCCGGATGTCCTATCTCCCCGCCGAAGCGGAAATCGAAACCGGCGACCGCGTTCTCTCCACCGGATACGGCAGCGTTTACCCGCGCGGGCTGGTTATCGGCTACGTGGAAACCGTCGGGATCAACGAATTCACCCGTTCCCCCGACGTCATCGTGAAATGCGCCGTCGATTATTCCGAACTGACGCAGGTCATGATTATCACCGATTTTGAGATTTACGTCGAATAAATATACAGAAATTATACAGAATGCGGAACATCTGTTCTGCATTCTCGTTCACAAATCAGGAACAGAATTATGAATGATCCCCGAAGAACTCCGCCGCCGACACCTCCGGCA
>JBGVOJ010000471.1:0-1957 GCA_045126415.1 Eubacteriales bacterium
TGAACCCCACCGACAACGATTCTGCTACAGCACTTCACAATGCGACGAACAGCTTGCATCTCCTGCCTATTACGCCGCTGTATATCTCATCACAAGCAATACCGACATCTATAACCGCGCTTTCCGCTGTTTTCTCAAAAGCGGACTGTACTTTCCAAACTTCCGCATAAAGGGCATCTCGCCGGACAATTACACATTGTTTATATACGCCAGAAGGCTGTACGGCGGCCATACAGACCTGCCGACGGACGAACTGTCGGACGGCTACACAGTATCGGATGAAGCCTTTCGGTTCGCTGTGAACGCTGTAGTGATCGCAAAGCACGGTCCGGAGGTACTCCGAATCAAAAACAAAGACAACCAAGACAAACTGGAGGAACAACAAAATGGCAGTATTCCGAATTGAAAAAATCCGTGACTTCACGGTGGTTTCCAATAATATTTTCAAAGACAGAACCCTGTCCGCAAAGGCAAAGGGGATTCTTGTAGAAATGCTCTCTCTGCCCGAAGACTGGGATTACACACTGGATGGATTGTCCCGTCTGTTCTCCGATGGAATCGACTCCATCCGCAAGGGGATTCACGAACTGGAAGAACACGGCTACATCGTCCGAAGACGGGTTCGGGATGAAAACGGACAGTTCAGCCATAACGAATACATCATATACGAAACTCCGCAGACAACCGGAAAACCTGTGAAAGAACCGGAAGAAAAGCCGCAGCCCAGCCGCAAAAAATCCGTACCAAAGGTCGAGGAAACACCCGATTCCGATGTACCTCTTTTTGCTTCACCTGCATCGGATTCTCCATCATTGGAAAAACCAACGATGGATTCTCCTGCGTTGGAAAAGCCAACGACTAATAAAGAACGTAAGCCATCAAATACGAATGAATCAATTACGAAAACATCAAATCCTAATCCATCATGGGTACCGTCGCCGGAACGTCAGCCGGAAAACGATGCGATCCCGACGGATCGGATGGGATATGAGGAGGCGAAAGCGACAGTCAAAGAAAATATCGAGTACGACATTCTTTGTGAACGCTGTCCAAAAGAACGCATTGACGAAATCGTTGAAATCGCCGCAGAAGCTCTCTGTTCCGGAAAAAAGCATTTCAAAATCGGCGATGATATTTACCCGTATGAACTGGTAAAAAACCGGCTTCTCGCCATGGACAGCGGCAGCGTTGCCTATCTCATGGAGTGTATGAACAGCAATACCACAAAAATACGAAAAATCAAGCAGTACATACTCCAGTCTCTTATCAACACTTCCGCCACCGAAGAACACTATTATGCGGCACAGGTCAATCACGATATGTACGGTTCAAAAGAAAAATGGTGATACCGGAAAGGAGGTCTGCATGACAGAATATCTGCTTTACAGGCTGGTGGTACCGCCTTAGAATCCCATAGAACACAGAATCACTATCCACAACGACAGTAAAAAATCACGGAGGAACAAACTCATGTCAACCAACAAAAACGCAAATCCGAACAGCAAAGGACTCCGAAACGCCGGTATTCTCATCGGTGTCCTGCTTCTGATCGCTCTTGCTCTCGCCGCTTTCCGTGGGTGCGAAAACGCTCCGGACAGCGAAAATCCGTCCGAAACAACTGTAAATCCCAGTATCGTCTACGATTCCGGTGCCGTCGAAGGCGGCTGGACGGAAGCCGATGCGGACGCCATTATCGCCTCGCTGAACGAGAAGGTGGAGGAAGGCTATATCAACATCAGCATGAACACCACACCGATTTTCGCCGACGGAATGTCTGAAGGCAATCTCATGATCGTCAACGAAGGCGTGAACAACTATCCGCAGGTGGTGGAAATCACCCGGAACGATACCGGAGACAGCATCTACAAGTCCGGTGCGATTCCCGTAGGCAGCAAGATCGAAAAAGCGAAGCTGTCCGTCGATCTGGAACCCGGCACTTACGAATGCACCGCCCTGT
>JBGVOJ010000472.1:0-3419 GCA_045126415.1 Eubacteriales bacterium
TCCGCGTAACAGTGAAGGATCCTGTGGAAAACTGCACCGTGATCGCCGAAGAAAAGGTGGGCATCCGCACGTTCCGGTTTGATCCCGATCACGGATTCTTCCTCAACGGACAGCCGACGATTTTCAAAGGCGTCTGCATGCACCACGACGGCGGCGCACTCGGTGCGGCAATGACCAAGGGTGTATGGAAACGCCGTCTCGAAAAGCTGAAAGCCATGGGCTGCAACGCCATCCGCATGAGCCACAATCCGCATATGCCCGAACTGTACGATCTGTGCGACGAAATGGGATTTTTAGTCATGGATGAAGCCTTTGACGAATGGGAAGGCTGCAAGAACAAATGGTTCAGCGGGCACAACGTCTATCCGCCGAAGCATCAGGGATATTCCGAGGACTTCCCGGAATGGCACGAACGGGATCTGACCTCGCTCATCCGCCGCGACCGGAACCATCCGTCGATTGTCATGTGGTCGATCGGCAACGAAATCGATTACCCGAACGATCCCTACAACCATCAGAGTTTCGCCGAAATGACCGGCAACAACGACGCAAACAAGCCGGAAGCCGAAAAGAAATACAACAGCGGCAGACCCAATATGGAACGCCTTGCCGTTGTGGCAAAGGAACTTGTCGGCATCGTCAAGCGGAACGATAATACCCGTCCCGTCACCGCCGCCGTCGCGTATCCCGAACTTTCCACAAGAATCGGCTATATTGATTCCTTCGATATCGTCGGCTACAACTACAAGGAACAGTTCTACGAACAGGATCACGCCCGCTTCCCGGACAAAGCCTTCCTCGGTACGGAAAACGGTCACGGCTACGGCGCATGGAAAGCGGTGACCGACAATGAATACATCTCCGGTCAGTTCCTGTGGACAGGCATCGACTTTCTCGGCGAATGCGGCGGCTGGCCGTACCATTCGTCCGCGGCAGGCAATCTGACCACGGCGGGATTCGAAAAATCCCGGTATTATCTCCGTCAGAGCTGGTGGGCGGAAGAACCGGTCATTTCCCTGTTTACCGGACGGTATTTTCCGGCAGCGGAAGGACGGCGCGGTCACCGCGAATGGAAACCCGTCACCGACAGCTGGAACTATCTCCCCGGCGAGGAAGTGGAAGTCCGCTGCTACACCAACGCGGGACAGCCCGATCTGTACATCAACGGCAGAAAAGTCGCCGACGAATGCCGTCTCGACTCCGCCGATCTCGGTTTTTACAGCTGGAAGGTCGTCTTTGAAGAAGGAAAAATCGAAGCTGCCGCAGGGGATGTCCGCTGCGCGCTCGAGACCGTCGGCGCACCCGCAAAGATCGAAATGAAAAATGTCGGCTGCGGCCGGGACGATCTTGTACAGATCGAACTGACCGTAACCGACACCATGGGCCGCCGCGTCATCTGCGACCAGTCGAGAATCCGCATCCATATCGAAGGCGAACACGAATATCTCGGTATGGACAACGGCGACATCGAAGACCTGAACGACTACCGCGATTTCCGCCGGAACACCCTCGAAGGAAGACTGATGATCTATCTCCGCAAAACCGGTGAAGAATCCGTGACCGTCCGTGCCATGAACCAGTACCTCGGCATGGCACAAATTACAATCGGCTGAGGCGGACAGCGTTCAGCAGACGGTTTGCGAAAATCGCCGATCCGGCTTCATTGAAATGCACATGATCGCTGCAGAACAGCGCGGGGAGTGCCGGAATCAGCGGTTTCCCCGAAAATACGGTGATTCCCCGTACACGGCAGAGCGCGGTCAGCTCACGGCAGTAATCGTCCAGCCGCCGGAGAATATTTTCGCTTTCCTCCGGAAAAAAGTCCGGCAGGATCGTATATTTCTCGGCGTCCGGATACAGGACGCACAGACGTTCAAGCCATGCCTCGGCCGCGGCGAGCGCGGTATCGTTATCCGGAATTTTCCCGAGATCGTTGCCGCCGTATTCGATGAAAATCCGTTCCGGACGGCAGTCGGGTTCAGCGGGAAGGCTGTCCTTGTCAAAGATCATGGAGCCGATCCCGCGGTTGAGATACCCGGTTTGGAAATATTCCGCCACGGGAACGAACCACGACAGCGACGGCGTCGGAATGTACGCGGACTGTGTGATGGAATCCCCGTAAAAGAGGATTTTCGGTTCTTTCCGGGGCGTCGGCTGCGCGTTCCCGAGCCGGAATTCCACCGGAAGGAACACGCATCCGTTCGGGAACCAGATCCGGATCACGGAAGGCTCCCGGCTTTTCCTGACATAGGAAACCGTCACGTTTCCCTTTTCCGCGGGATCCACGGAGAAATGCGCCGCAAACACGCCGTTTTCCTCCACATCGATCCCGCTGTTCATGACGTACCATCCACGATCGCCGTACAGACGGTAGGTCAGAGAAATCACCGGTTCGTCGGTCACACATTCCAGAAAAATTCCCGCCGGAGCATGACTGCGCACAAAATCCGTATCACTCCGGCTTCCGTAATACGCCAGCTGATCCGGCGTAAACCGCGAAAATCCGGTGCATCCGTCAAGGGTACAGGTTCCGCAGCATCCGTGCAGAAAAGAGAAAATTGTTTCGTTCATCATAAAACCTCCCGGATTGTTTTTTCAGATGGATGTACAGTGCGCCGCTGTGTGTCGAAAAAAAGGATTTGACCTCTTTGCCAAATCCTTTTTTTCCGTCAGACGGAGGCACTTCACCGTAAAGTTGCTTTGTGCAAATCCGTAAACTTCTGATCTTTATTTTCCGAAGATATCAAGATACCGCTGCATCTGCGCATCCGTCGGGCGATAGTCCGGATGGGAGCAGCAGGGCAAGTCGGGTTCCGTACCATCGGTACCGTAGAAGGTGGTGAGACGGTCGTTTTCATATTGCTTTCTTGCTTCTTCCGTATGGAAATCCGGGATTTCGTACGGCTTGCCGCCTTCGAGCATCGAACGGTGCGCGAGGATCGCAACCGACGACATGGCAACGGCGGAGTGAACGTGGAAGGGATGTTCGGGCTGATGTCCTTCTTCGATGCACTCGAGGAACATTCTTGCGGTCAGGTAGTCAGAACCGCCGTGCCCGCTCCGGATAATCGCATCTTCGTCGTCATCGTTCCAGCTCGGATCGTACATATTGACCTCTTCCTTGTCCGCCGGCTTCGTCCAGCCGTTGTAGCGGAGCATAATCTTCGCGCCGAGACCGCGGATGTTTTCGATCTGTCCTTCGGTACCGCAGATGCGGTAGGCGTTGTGATGCGCGCCGAACGCTGCACAGCCGGTGATACGGAAGATAGAACCGTCGTCGTTCTGCGTGGTGATGATCGCCGCACGGTCACCGGAATGCCCTGCATGAGGAACATCGCCTTCCACGGGAGCAAACGCCCCGAACGCCGTGACCGTCTTCGGAGTCGCACCGGTCGCACGCATGACGGGACCGAGGGAGT
>JBGVOJ010000473.1:0-1418 GCA_045126415.1 Eubacteriales bacterium
GGATAGCAGAACAGAAGGATATCCGCCTTCCCGATCGTCTCCAGCGCGGCGGTCATGTCGCGTTCATATGCACGGATCTTCTGCCCGACGTGCAGCGTGGCAAACTCACATTCCGGATGATTTATGGCGATGTACTTCACCGTCTGGAATGTGATGCTGTTCTTCCCTTTCGGGCTGCCGGATATTACACAGATTTTCATAATTTTCTCATTTCTTGTCTTCCAGAGCCTTCGCACCGCGGAGAATGTCCACGGAGAAGGACGGGATCCGTCCGAGCGCGTCCGGACCGACGTTGAGCAGGTAGTTGATGCCCATGTCGTTCAGGTGTTTTTTGTTTCTGTAAACCTTTTCCGCACTCTTCCAGTTCTGATCGAAATACTTGAATCCCCAGCTGTCATTCAGGGTTGCCGCCGTTTCGTACAGTCCGTAGGGGGAATACTTGAATCCGCCGAGACCGTTCATGTCGCCGTCCTTCGTTTCGGGCATCTTGTCCGGCAGCTTCGACGGAATTTCGTTGTCGCCGAGCGATACATAGTCATACGCACCGTTGCCGAGACGGGAGTTGATGAGGCAGTCCGGCTGGTATTTCTTGACCATGTCGAAAATTTCAAGGCTCTGTTCGGGCGTGATGGTGTGCGGCGTATCGAACCAGATCAGGCAGAGATCGCCGTATTTCGTGAGGATTTCCTTGATCTGCGGCTTGATTTTGCGCTCGAAGCAGCGGGAGAAGTCCTTGCCTTCGGGAGAACGTCCGAAATCCCACGAATTGTGCCACGATACGCCGGAGCAGGGTTCCGTGTTGGTGTATCCGCCGCCGTCGGGATCGTGCCAGTCGAGTTCCTGCGAGTAGTACAGACCGAACTTCAGCCCGTGCTTGTAGCAGGATTCCGCCAGTTCACCGATGATATCGCGTCCGAACGGGGTCGCGTCCACCACGTTGAACGGGTCTGCTTCCGATTTGAACAGCGCGAAGCCGTCGTGGTGCTTGGAGGTAATAACGAAATATTCCATACCGCATTCCTTCGCAAGGGAGATCCATTCGTCCGCGTCAAAATAGATGGGGTTGAAATTGTTCGCGAGTGCGCTGTATTCCTTTGTGGGAATAGCAAAATGGGATTGCGCCCATTCCGCGTAGGAATTTGTACGGCGGCCGCGATATTCGCCGCCGAGAAGGGAGTAAAGGCCGAAATGCACCATCATGCCGTATTTCGCCTGCTTGAACCATTCTCTGTTATTCATGTGTGAGTTCCTTTCAGTGAGTCATTGGATTCATTGTACTTTATGATACCATAGAATTTTGATGCCGTCAATAAAAAATCCAGTTTTCTCTTGTGGGAACGGAACGGTTATGCTATAATGAAGAAAAAACGGAAAGGAATTCTCATGCAGCCGAATCCCTGCTTCTGCGGTCACGACTG
>JBGVOJ010000474.1:0-8469 GCA_045126415.1 Eubacteriales bacterium
ATGTTCGCACGGGTCTCCCCGTCCGCGAATCCGTCCGTCTTCGCCGCCGTCAGCCGACCGATAAAGAAGCCGGCAGCCGACAGCAGAATCCCCGCAACGGAGATCAGCACCGCAATATCAACCGTCACGCATTTTCAGCTCCTTCCACCACCGTACCGCCGTTTCCCGCAGCAGCTCCGGCACGTCTTCCGGCGAAATCTTCCCGAACAGCAGCCGCCATGCATAGATTAATTCAAACATTTCCGTCACCCCCGCAAATCAATAAAAAATCACTCCTGTTTCATTTGTTCTATTTTCCGATTGTTTTCTCCGGAGAAGCAGCCCCAGTATAAACTATATTCCGGGACATTCGGGACATTCTCAGAAAAAAGAAAAAACACCGTATAAACGGTGCTTTCACAGGCACACCCCACGGTCGTGGGATACCGATTCAATTTGCAGTACACATAGCCGAGTTCGGCTGCGGCACTGCCGCTGGAGACGGCGGGAGTGAGGTTATGGATTGCGGGGTATTTTATGGCTTTTGAAAGAGCTTTGAAACGTACTTTTTTCTTTTGTTTCCTTTGATCTTCACAATAAGTATCTCTAATGCAATAATAACACAAAAAGAAATAAAATGCAATAAATGAGTTTGAAAAAGAAACAAATGATTTAAAAAAGTATGTCGACTCATAGTCAAACCAAACGCCCGCCTGACCACACATCAGACGGGCGTTCCCATTTTCACTTGCCGGTAACTTGCTCCCCTACCCCAGTTCCACCGCATCCGCACCGGTTTCCCCGGCATTTTCCTTCGTTTCCGCGTTATTCTCACTTGCCGGTAACTTGCCGCCGTCCGCTTTCTTCGCCGCGTCCACCTTCGCTTCGCCGAAGATGTAGCTCACCACGGACACCACCGACCCAACCACGCCCACGATCTGCGCGTAATCATTCTCCTCAATCCCGAACGCCGCCGCAAGCCCCACGACCACGCCGACCACCGCAGCCCACAGCTTACGGCTCGTCAACTTCTGTTTCCAGTTCACCCCGTTCACGCTCCTTCACCTCCCTTCTATGCTCTTCCCGTACTTCCGCGATCTTGATAACTCCGCCGATAATCAGCTCCACGCCGCCCACACCCGTCACCGCCGCATACGCAGCGGAATAATCATACCCCGTGAGTGCCTGCAGAATCGCGATAAACGGCAGGAACACCCCGATATAAACCAGCAGCGTGGACAGCACTTTCTTCAGCCATCTCATCCGTACCGCACCACATTATTGATGATCCGGTGCGGATCCTTGTCAACGACCGGCTTCTTCGAACTCCCGTTTTTCTTGATTGCCGAGCCGCCGGAATCCATCGCGATCATGCCGTCAAACCCCTCGTCGCGGACCTTCTTCCAGATTTCCATGCCGTAGATAAAGGAATTCTTGTACGTCTGCCCGTCCACAAGCCAGATTTCGCCGTTCCGCACCGCGTACCAGATGTGATACGCCGCTTTCGCCGTGTCACGCTTCCAGCCCTGCGGCAGGACGTAGTTTTCGAAATCCACGTCGTCGCCGTTCATGACGGTCGGAACGCCGGAAATTGCATACAGACAATCCGCCGGCGGTGCTGTCATGTCGTCGATGTACGGGCTGCCGGTCTTCGGCACAACGAGCGTCGCCGCCGAGTTCCCCTTGAAATCGTCCGACTGATTCTGATTGCACCCGATCCGCAGCTTGCCGCCGGAATACCGGTTCGACAGATACTTCTGCGCGGCCGCCGGAACATTGCTCCATGAGCAGTCACAGACAAGATTTGCGACCGGAAGGGTGAAGTATGCCCCCGTCGCGGAACGGTACGGCGCCCAGAATCCGCCGGTCGTGTATCTGGAATGCGGGAACCTGTCCTTCGCCTGCTCCCAATACAGTACGGCGAAATTCTTGCACCGCGTGAACGTCAGCCCGTCATGGGAATATGTATCGGGGTAATACACCACCGCAGGTTTGACCTCGTGAATCCCCCACGCGTTCGGAATCCCCAGATAGGTACACGGATTCACGCTCACGCCGTTCTTCCGGATTTCAAAGTGCAGATGGGAGCCGAAGGAATACCCCGTATTCCCCTCGATGCCGATGATATCCCCCGCCTTGACTTTGTCCCCCGCCTTGACCTTCCGTTCGGCAAGGTGACAGAAGTACAGTTTCAGCCCGTCCGGCGTATCAATCCGGACGTAATTGCCCCATTCCCATGTGCCTGTTTTGTCGGTCGCCTTGTCGAAGATCGCCGACTGTCCGATCACGCCGTCGCAGGGAGCGACTACCGTTTTGGTAGTCCTCCCGACGAGGTCGATGCCTTTGTGATTGTTCGCGGCTCCGTTCAGCGTCCGCCAGCCGAATTTGCTGGTCAGCTCAACTTTTCCCGATTCGTAAGGTAGTCTCATGCTCCGTCACCTCCGTGCAGCATCTTTACCTTGTCCTCCAACGCCTTGAGACGCACTTTCAGCTCGCGGATTTCTCCTTCAAGGTCGCTGTAGTTGTCCATGATCTTGTCCAGTTTCTTGTCGTGCTTGTCCACGCTGTCCTTGATATACTGGACATTCGTTTTGATTTCCCCGTCTGCCTGCCCCGACGTCTTCGCCGCCGTCAGCCGACCGATAAAGAAGCCGGCAGCCGACAGCAGAATCCCCGCAACGGAGATCAGCACCGCAATGTCAACCGTCATTCCCGCTCAGCTCCTTCCACCACCGTACCGCCGTCAACCGCAGCGGTTCCGGCACGTCTTCCGGCGAAATCTGCCCGAACAGCAGCCGCCATGCCCAGATTAATTCGATCATGTCAGTCACCTCACATATTCACACAGGCAATCAGTGCGGTTGCCACAACACTTGTGGTCGAATAGTTCGATTTCACCGCTTTCGCATATACCTTGATGGTGTCGCCTGCAGTACACGCAACGTCGAAGTCAATCACATTGCCCACACTCGAATCCAGGGCCTGTGTTTTTGTTTTTGAATTGTTCCGGTAGATGTATACTTCGGGGTTCGACGTTCCGGTTCCGTACGAACTGCTTTTTGACGCAATTACTTTAAACCTCCACGTTCCGGCTTTGGGAACGGAAACGCCCAACCCTGTAGCGGTTTCGGTCGTATCGGAAACGGTCGAACCTTCCCAGTCAGCCAAAACCGGAGTATCGCCCGCCGTGATCGTGTCGGGAAGCCCCGTTGATGTGGACGGAACATTTACCGTGACTTTCGAGAATCCGTCCCCGGTCGGCAGGTATTCGCCATTCGCCGTAATCGTGATCTCTTCCAGTTCCGGTTCCGCCGCTTCTGCGCTGACGTTTACTTCTGCGGACGCATAATTTGTCACATCATATGTGCCGTTTTCGGTGATCTCAAGCGTCCCGGACGGCGTGATTCCGCCGCTTTCCCCGCCACCACTTGCAGCGGTTCCGGTTGCATAGGCTAATACATACTTTGTGCCGGATTTAAAATTCCCGCCGGAACTTGCGGAATCCGCCGTGATGGTAAGTGTACCGTCTGCGTATGTCCATGTATACGCCGTTTCGGAGTATGCGGACGTACCGGAAGAACTCATAAAGCTACCGGAAGTATAACCACATGCACCGTACGTTTTTTCACCGTCGTACACAACGCTTGTAATAAAACGCGTCGAAGCTAACGTAATGTTTGCGGCAGCCTGCACCACGAACATTTTCGGCTCTTCGGTCAGCCCCTCGAATGTGATGGTAAGACTGTTTGCAGACGGGGTGACTTCGGCGGAGGATATTTTGACTCCGCCTCCGCCGCCCGAAGGGATGGTTTTAATCAGTGTTTCGAGGTCGTCCGAGTTTGCACCCACCGGAACAGACGCACCCATTTCGGCAAGCGCCGCCAATGCGTTTGCAACATTGGTCTGTATGCGCCCGATCTTGTTTTCCAGATTCGTTGCCATATCCCCCCCTTAAATCGCGTCGAGCATTTCAGCGATTTTTGTGTCATCAAACGTCACCGTTCCGCCGGAAGTATATCCCGCCGGAACTTCTACCGCGGTCGCGGTAATGCCGTTGACCGTGCCGCTCACCGCGCCGTTGTTGGGCATCGTGCCGGCTTTCACGGTGCCGTCCGCGAGAACGATTACCTTGCCGGTCAGCACGTCTGCCGCGGTTGCGGTCACGGACGACGTGTCCTGATAAATGGACGGGATCGCAAGCACTGTCACACCTTCCAGACCGTAGAACCCGCTGTCCGGAGTGATGTTCTGCTGCGTTTTTGTGGGCGTTACCGTACGTGTGGGCTGCAGGAGATATTCTCCTCCGCCCGCAACACCGGAAACCGTACCGGAACCATTGTGCCACCCTTCCGGGATGGTATATGTTTCGCCCTCTTTGATCTGCACGGACACCGCGCCGCGATTGATCATTTTTTCGATCACAGACGCCAGCGCATCAAGTTTGGCGCCGGATTCCGCAAGCCCCAGTTCAACAAGCTTCGCGCGGATGGTATTTCTTGATGTTTCAATCGCCAGCAGTTTATCTTCGATCGTTATAGTTGCAATGAATTTAATCCTCCTTAAATCGTATCAAGTACAGCGCCGATGTTTCCGACGATGGTATATACCCCGGATGATGTGATCGGCAAGGTGTTGTCACGTTCGGCTGCGTTTGTTGTTTTCACGTTCAAAACCCCGTTATCAAGTTCCAGTGTTTCACCGAGGACAAAACTCACGCCGCCTCCCGAACCGCCGCCTCCCCCTCCGCTTTCCAACCACGAAAGCCGCGCCAGAATCTGCTCCGTCACGGATGCCGGCATCTCCGGAAACGGCTCGCCGTCGAGTGTACCGGTGGGAATCACCCGCAAAATTTCCGTATTCGTCGTGATCCGTTCGACCACCTGACCGTCCGCGAACGCGTTGCCGTGCAGGTACACCCGCCATTCCCCGGCTGTCAGATTGAGGTGGTCTTCCCTGCGGATGCAGTCGTCGGTCAACGGGATGTCATAGACGGTATCACCGTTTGCGAAGTGTGCCCACTTCGAAAGACCGTCCCAGTCGTCCGTACGGAAATTGAACTTCATTTCAAGATAATCGATGGTGTCCGCGACGACATGTTCGTTCACCAGCTTCAGCCGCTGGCGGAATATTTCTCCGTAAATCAATATTTTTTGCTCCTTTCATTGACTTTTCATAACATTATTCGGAGAGGTTTCCCGATTCTAACATATGCCATGGGACAAAAAGGACAGATCATTCCTTTCCGATCCGCACGAATTCCCGTACCGCCTGCAGATCGTTGTACGACAGCCGCACGTTTTCCACCGCGGGGATCACGACCGGATCTATATTTCCGATGTCCACCTCAAATTCTAGCAGTTCGCGGAACCGCCGGTTCATCTCCGCTTCCTTTCCCGGATGCGGAACGAGTCTGCCGTCCTTTTCCTCGCAGCACTCGCGCACGATCTCCGCCCGCTGGCTGTCGTAGAACCGAAGATTGTACTCCAGTTTGTCGAAAAGTCTCTGGACCCGATACAGCGTACGCAGAGACAGCTCCTGTCCCGCAATCTTCCGCAGAACCGGGGATGCGTCAACTAAATTCTGCATGGTCATAATTGTTCCTCCTCAAACAATAGTGTGCCGGTCGCCCGCAGCATCACGCCACGACAACGATCCATTGTAGATGTATAAGCGTGTCCATTCTCCCGCGTCATCGTCGTACAGATACACCCCGGTGTTGAGATACATCCGATTGAACGAATTGGATTCCGTACCGATATCCCACGTGTCGTCCGTAGCCGGAATGATTTCACGCGCATCCATATCGAACAGCAGCGCACGTCCGTCGTCTGCGGCAGTATACCCGGGACGCACAAACCAAATTCCCGAACCGTACAGTTCCAGCGCCTGCAGATAATCATTCCGGATATCTTTCGGTCCGACACGGGTGACGGTGCTCTCGCCGGAAATTTCGGACGATAAGACCGAAAAATACCCTTCATCTTCGTCGTAATAATACACCTGCTGTGCCCGCAGTGTGGACGTGTCGATCCGTTCGGCTGAAATCTGTCCGGTCGTGATGTTTGCGCCATTGATGGTCGTTTTGCCTGCACTGGCGAGGTCGGTGTATGTAACAAAACCAGAAAACTCCATTGTCGCGGACACGGCGGAAATGCCGTTTCCGGTCAGCGTAATCGTGCTGGAATTGCCCTTCACGGATGCGGACAGCTTCAGAGATGCGGAGAACTGACTGATCGACTGCGTGATGGACGTAGAGACTTCGGTCGAAGTCACAAAATCCCCCAGCTCATCTTCGGTCACAAATGTTCCTATCAGAGATTCCGTGATCGACGCAACGCCTTCTTCGCCGTTTATATACGCTTCGATCCTGGCATCAAGCTGGGTAGTGGTCACAAAACCCGTGAGCTGATCTTCCGTGACAAAGTTTCCTTCTACGGCAGCGTTGATCGCCGCAACGCCTTCCTCGGAGTTAAGATAACTGTCAACGTAGGTTTTCAGATCGACATCGCGCAGCATTTTTTTCTTGATCCTCTCAAGCTCCCGCTGCTGAAACGGTACATTCTGCCGTACAGTACCGCCGGAGTTCTCATATGTAACCTTACCGTATCCCGTCCACGTAACCGTTTGGACAAATACCGGAAAGGCAATCACCGTATCGTAATCATCGACCACCGTAATGATGTCTCCGCACTGCACCGCCGGATTCCATTCCGCACGAAAACTCGACGGCTGGTATGCGGGAAGCGTGACGATCCGGTCATAGATCGCGTCCGCATACGGCTGCAGCCCTGCAATCTGGGTATCATTTTCGATGTACAGGAACGGATTGTCCGTAATCCCGTACACAACGTCGCCGGTACCGGAGGTGTTGAGCTGGTCGCCGTAGGAACTGTACACCTCCAGCCGGTCAATCGGCGGCGTCTCGAATTCCGATTCCGTCATTTCAAACCGGTCTTTCCGTGTCACCGTATAATCCACCGCCGAAAACCACACCAGCTCGACCCTGCCGTCGCGGGACATCCGCGCATACGAACCTGCCGCCTCCGCGATCCACCCAAGAACTTCCCGGCATGTATAATCCGTGTCATCCAGCGGGTTTGTGGCGAATGATTTGTCCGAATTCGGGAACGCCGCGCTGACATACCCCACACCGCAGAAGGAACACAGCTTTGTGAAAATCTCGCCCAGCGTACACGGGAACGTCAGCCCGTCCGTGAAGGATTCCGCCGACTTATCAAACAGGCTCATACGATCGTGCGACACGAATTCGATCAGTTTCCCGCGTACTTTCTCCGGGCGTTCTCCTTTGAACACACCGAGCGGGACATACTCAAATGCTGTTCCCGTGCCGTCAACCAGTCGCACACTTGTTCCGGCGTCTGCCCACCCTTTGACCTGATCGCCAGAAACTCCGGCAGGATATTCAGAAGGAACAGACAGCGTTTTATGGGATGTGTAAGATGTGCGTTCCCACGCCCGGATAATCTGGTAATCCGTGCCGATGGCATATATGTTGTTTCCGTATATAATCAGTGACACAGCATTGGAACATGACAGATAAAGCGTCTGAAAATAAGTTGAGTTCGGAGCTTTTCGGTTATACCGGATTTGTGTGGCAGAATAAACCGAGTACTGCAACAGATAGCCGTCGTCTTCCGTCCATGTTACTGTTGCGCCGCTTTGCACGACCTGTGCCGTCGTTGTCGAAACTCCCACCCCAATCTTCGCCGTGAATTCGCGTTCAAAATTGAAATTGGTAAATCGTCCGTCCGCATTGACCAGCACGGCGGACAGCTCGGACATGACCGCACGCCCGAACGTCATGTCCGTGTCGCCGTTGAGAATTTCCGTATACGTCAGCCCGCCGGAAGTCGCGGCGATGTCGGCTTTTCCGATGACCGAACCGTCCGCAAACTCCAGCCGGATATCCTGCGCGGCCCTGTTTTTGACCGCCTGTAAAAATTCATTGCTTACACTGAGCATGAAACCTCCTCAGAATTCGATGATATTGAACGACAGATCAAACCGCGCGACTTCCTCAGTACCGGTCCAGTACCGGACGGTCTTCCCGTCGCGTTTTCCGGCGTAATACCGACCGCTGCGGGTACCGCCCTTGATGTAAGGATTCGGCGTAACCGCTTCAAATTCCTCCGCATCGATCGCGTTCAGGATCGCCGCCATCTGCTCCCATGTCAGGAAGGTGAACCGGTAGGAAAAGTTGATTTTCTGCGCGATTCTGCCCCGGTGAAGTTCCCCGGTACCGTCACGTTCGGCGGAATCGTCGAGGTCTTCGATGGAAAAATCCCATTCGGACGGACACGGAATCGACAGTCCGCCGAGGTACAGACCCATGGTATTATTTTCCGCCATCAATAACCTCCTGCGAGTGCTTCATACATCTGCTGGGATCGCTGGTTCACCCGACCGAGAGCGGCAGAAGGAGCGAGAACGACGCTGTTTTCCTTGCGCAGGAGCTGGCGGAGCAGGTTG
>JBGVOJ010000475.1:0-4553 GCA_045126415.1 Eubacteriales bacterium
CCGGCAAAAAATTTCGCATTTTCGCTGTCACCGAGGAAGCTGTACGTGTAGCACAGAATCTCCCCGGCATGGTCACGGACGGCAGTATCGTGCGATTCGTCGAGCAAACGACGGCCGAGTTCGAGGATGCGCCTGCTGTACGGGTCAGAATCGTCCGGTTGTTCCCGTTTTTCCGTCATCCAGACGGAAAACAGACTGCCCATCAGTCCCTGCAGAACCTTCGGTTCATTCGGGAATTCGGCATACGCCGCTTCCCACAGGGCGAGGTCTTCGTGAATTTTGTATTCATGAGCGAGCTTCGCGCTCCGGTCACAGTAATCCTGAATCCGGCTGTCGATGGCGATCCGTCCGCAGCCAAGGAGATCATCGACAGTTACACCGTAGTAGGCCGCGATCTTCGGCAGCAGCGTGATGTCGGGAAAGCCTTCGTCACGCTCCCATTTGCTGACGGACTGATTGGACATTCCGAGGAATTCCGCAAGGTCGTTCTGCGTCACGCCTTTGTTCAGGCGGAAATTTTTCAGGTTTTCCGCAATGGTAAGATTCATGGGTTCCTCCGTTGGTTGAAAGTAACACGCGCATGTTCTGCTTTTATATTACCATACCCGCGCCCGTCACGCAAGAACCGCATTGTTTACTCCCGGTGGATTTTTCCCATCATTCGTAGAATTCCTGTTCCGGATAGACTTTTTTCATATTATTCAGCCGGTTCACGACGGCTTTGAACCGCTCATCCTCACGTATCGGATCAAAGCAGGGTTCCGACATCGTTTCGAGCATCAGCACAGACGTACCGCCGCATCCCGCGCGTCCCGCCATACTGTCCTCATAGTGCTGCCCGCGCACCAGCGGGGAGGAGTGATCGATAGATACAAATTCGTCGTACTTCCGGCAGTGTTCCAGTCCATCCTCCAGTTCACCGAGCGCACGGGAGGTTTCGCCGAGCATCATACTGTATTTGGCAAGGTCACAGCAGAGATAGGCGAGACGGTTTTCAAAAAATCCGAAATCTCCGTCCCGGAAAATACGGTGGTACAGGTCACAGTTCAACCGCACGCAGTCATATTTTTCAGCGGCGGTCAGGGCAGGATCGTCGTCGAACAGATATCCCATATAGCCTGTCATCCGGTCGCACAGGTGCCAGAAATACCGGCGGCAGTGATCGAGTCGTTCCTCACCGCGCAGGGCGAACAACATGAGGTCACCTGGGCTTTCTGCCATTGCAGCGTATTTTTTCGCTTGTTCGTAATCGTTCTGCCACCAGTACGTCATTGTCAAATTCTGCAGGGCACTGTAGCGGTACTCCGGATCGCCGGACGCAAGGAGACGTTCCGCGATTTCAATGATCTCGGTTGCGTTTTTCCCGCGGTCTTCGAATCCGAGGGCGGACATCAGGTAATCGAGAACGCGTTTTTCGTTCGGGTATTCCTTCTGCATCGTACGGCAGAGGATGAGGTAATCGGTCATTCTGTTCTGATTGACGAGCTGTTGAAGCTGTTCCTCAAATTCCGTGAGCCGCCGCTGTTTTTCGATCTCTCCGCATCCGAGAAGAGAGTCAACCGTCACATCATAATACGCCGCGATCTTCGGCAGCAGCGTGATGTCGGGAAAGCCTTCGTCACGCTCCCATTTGCTGACGGACTGCTTCGACATATTCAGAAATTCCGCCAGTTCGTCCTGCGTATTTCCCTTTTCCTGCCGGTATTTTTTCAGATTTTCCGCAAGATTGAGTTCCATAAATTCCTCCGAAAAATAAAGTAACGCGCGCACGTTCTGATATTATACTACCACAACGCCGCCCGTCACGCAAGAACCGCATCGTATACCCGAAGTAGATTCCGTCAATCCGCAGTAGACCATATTCATTTTCCGGTCCGAAAAGTTTTTCGGAAGGGTGAGGACTTGATTCACAAGTCTTCCGGGGAACCCTTTTCCTCAAAAAGGGTTCCCCCAGGAAACTTTATTCGTACTTATAAACCTTCATCTGCCCCGGAGCGAGCCAGTCACCGCCGATGCATTCGGTTTCCGTTTCGGTGTAGAAGGCGTCCCAGTGGTTCGTTTTGATGTCGTCCCAGCCGCCGTTCCAGTTCATACGCTGGAATTTTTTCACGTTCTTCGGGACGTGCAGGCGGAACTGTCCGCTTTCCTTCGTGTTGTTGTTCACGACCGCGACGAATTTTTCGCCGTCCTTTTCGAAGAATCCGACCACTGCCGGAAGTCCGTGGACGCTTTCCACGTCGAGGATCACGTCGGACGTTTCGCCGGGAACGAACGCAGCATAACCGCCGTACTGCTTGACGGTGTGGTAGGTTGCTTTATGTTCTGCATTCAGGAAGAAATCGCCGAACTGGTGCAGGAAGTGGCGGTTCACGCGGGACATCCAGCCGAAGGTTTCCGTCCGTTCGCCGAATTCGTCGATCGGCGGGAGACGGTAGTTCGACATCGGTGCGCGTTCGTAGATGAAGAACCACAGGATCCCCTTCATGCCGGATGCGACGGCGGTGTTCAGCTGCCAGCGGAGGTCGTCCTCGTTCGGGCAGCGGTAGCGGAAGTGTCCGACGGACAGAAGCGTTGTCCACGGGGTGATGCCGGTGGCGTCCGCCGCTTCGGAGAACTTGCGGAGGTTCGTGTAATATTGGTGAACGCCCGCTTCGTCGGGATTCATCTGGGTGTAGCAGTCGTAGCAGAGGATCTTCAGGTCGGCTTTTTCGACCATGCTCTGTGCCCAATCGCTGAATGTATCTGCTTTGAGGATGTCCTTTTCCTGCCCTTCCCAGTACGGAAGGAAGTTGAGGTGCGGAGTGAGTTCGGGCGCGACTTTCAGCTGGATGCGGTGCGCCGCGATACAGTCCGCGAACGCTTCGTCGCTCCACGGTTCGTCGCCGACGTGGAAACCCATCGCAGCGGGATGTTTTCCGAAATCCTCGTATGCTTCGGTGAAGCGTTTTTCGTACGCTTCGGGATCCTTTGCTGCACCACCCCAGCGGGCACGCGAGTCGCTCAGGATCACCTTGATGCCGTATTCCGCGCAGGCGTCAAGGATCGCGAGCATCGCGTTCTTGTCGTGAACCGAGGGATTGTACTCGGGGCTGACCGCCATCGTCATCCCGAGATCCGCCCAGTCCTTCACCGCTTCCGGACCGAGCATCCCCGTCGGCGTATAATTCCAGAAACCAATCGGATACTTTGCCATAGTGTGCCTCCTTATTGTAAAATGGAGTTTCTTGGGGAAAACTTTTTCGAGAAAAAGTTTTCCCCAAACCCCTTTCAAAAAGCTTCAATCTGTGAAAAGAAATTATAGATAACGGAATACAAAATCGTAGCCGCCGCTGTCTTTGCATAATTCATGCGAACCTTGGAATGCGCGGTATTTCAGATTTTCGGGAACTCCTGCCGCTTCGTAGAACGGGACGGCACGTTCACATTCTCTGAGGAAGGTTTTGTCGTCGAAAAGGTCATCGTTGTCACCTTCTTCGAGATACAGTGCGCGCGGTGCGACGAGTGCTGCCATTTCCGCATCGAGGTACATGGCGGAGCCTTTCCACGTCCAGTCGTACCAGTTGTGGATGTAGCGGTCGTTGTACTGACAGGATGAATATGCGGCATTGATGCGGGTATCGGCAGCTGCGGTCAGCAGGGTGTACGAGCCGCCGTAGGAGAGACCGATCATGCCGATGTGCCCTTCCTTGGCGATACCTTCGTCAACAAACCAGTCGAGTGCGCGGCGAATCGCAAAGACTTCCAGTGCGGCGATGGAGCCGCCGAGCTGCTTGAGGGCATTGTCGATGCTGTTCCGGTCTTTTTTGGGGCCGTAATCGTCATGCCAGAGGTACAGACCGGGCGCGAAGGTGTTGGCGCCTTTCCCATACGTCGCGGCACGTTCGAGGAGGTTGTTATAGTTGTACGTTTCGCCGAGAACGCCGGAGACAACCTCCGGTGTGCCGAGTCCGCCGTGCTGGCAGATGACAAACGGAAGGTCTTCGGATTTGTTTTTATGCTCGAAAAACAGGCCGTAGAACCAGAGGTCCGGCAGAACTTCGAACTGCATCTGACGGATCACCGCGAAATCGTTCTCACCGTGCGGGATCACACGGACGTTCATGGGCGTTTTCCGGTATTCTTCGTATTCGTTCAGAGGCCAGCCGAGCAGATCGAGGTATTCCCTGCGGAATTTCTCGCGGTCGGCAGCGATATTTGCGGGACTCATGCGTTCTGCACGGACGCGGTTCAGTTCGGCGCGGCGGTTTTCGATGAGCTGTTTCAGACCACGGTCGTATTCTTCGCGGAACGGGAGGGAGGAGGAAATCTCTTCGGTCATGGTCGTAATCCTTCGTTTTTTCTTTCATTATACGATAACCGGCAGAGGATGTCAAGATTTTCTTCTCCATTCTTTATGAAAATTCACCTGTCCGGCGAGGATGATCGAGAGTACGGTTATTGATTATCACGAAAAATCTGCTATAATAAAACCGTAAGCGGCTTACCGGATCAATTTTACGGAGGAATCATTATGCAACTCAATCTCGGAAATGCCATACGTCGTCTACGGACAG
>JBGVOJ010000476.1:0-1893 GCA_045126415.1 Eubacteriales bacterium
CGGAGTTCATACGCCGTTTCCGTCAGTTCCGCAAACTGCCGCCGGACATCTTCGACGTACTTCTCCCGCTCAATCTCCTCTTTCGGACGTTTGACCGGTACCGGCTTCGGCGTCTCCACATAGAACCGGATCGTTCCGAACGACTCATCGAGGTAATAATAAACCTTCCGTTTTTCGTCCGCCGGAATCAGTGCGTCCCCCTCGTTCCACTTGTCAAGGCGGATTTCCGGAGTGATCGACGTGTATTTGCTGCCGTAATAGGTCTGCGACCGTTCGATCTTGTTCGCGTGATTCTGCCGAAGGTACGCTTTGACTGCCGGAAGACGTTTCCGGAAATTCTGACTCCGGAGCGCACTCTCGAAATTCATGTTGAAATTCGATGTACCGAGGCTTTCCAGAAGACCGTTCCGCTCTTCGATGTCCTCGATCTGTGAAAGCCGGTCGAGATCCGCCATGGAAATCTGCCGGACGGACACCTCCTTCAGCTTCGTCTGATCCAGCTCCGCCATTTTCAGACGGCGGCGGACGGTTGCTTTCGAGAACCCGGTCTTCTCCGCGATCCCCTCGACGCTCTCGCCGAAATCGAGCATCATCTGGAACCCCTGGGACTGTTCGTAGACCGTCAGATCGGAACGCTGCATATTCTCGAGAAGCATCGTCGCAAGCTGATCCCTCATGTCCATCTCCACGATCACGCACGGCACTTCCCTCAGTCCCGCGAGTTTCGCCGCCGACAGACGCCGGTGTCCGATGATGACGGTGTATCCGCCTTTGCCGCGCGGGACGGCGGTCAGGTTCTGCATCACGCCTTTGGAGCGGATGCTGTCGGCAAGCTCGGTGAGGTCGCCGAGTCCCTTCCGCGGGTTGTCCGGATGCGGGAACAGCTCGTCCACGGATATGTACCGGAGTTCGTGATCGGGAAGCGCGTCGATGAGAAATTCTTCCCGTTCCTTTGCGTCCGCTTTCTCCTGCATTGCCCGGAGCTGTTCCTGTTCGGGGATCACCATGTCCCCGTAAGCGTTGTTGCGGTAATAATCGCACTGTAATTCCTTGAATTCATACGCACATTTCCGTTCGCACTCTTCGCGGAACGGACAGCGTGCGTTTTTTGCTTTTGCCATAATCTTTTTCCTTTCAACCCTTCATCCACGGCAGGACATCATCGTCATACTCCGCCGCAGTTGTTTTTGCCGAACGTGCCATCGATGCCGCGAAGAAATCATCCACATCAAAACTTGATGCCAGCGGTGCCGACTCTGTCTCCCGTGTCTGCTTCCCATAATCGCTGTATTTCCCCGCCAGCACCTTCTCCATATTCGCCGGATCACACAGCCATTCCAGATCACACCGCCATCCCGTTTTTGGTGTTGTAAGAAACGTACTCTTCGCCGTAGTCTCAAACAACTTCCGGTATATGCCAATCCCCTTATCCGCTTTTGCCAGATGCCGCAGCAGCTTCGGTGTTATTACGGCATCCGGCATTCCCGGAAGAATCCGTCCGTATTCCCTCTTTATAAACTCGCTTTTTTTCTCGGTGATGACGCGGTAGCGGAAGGTCAGACGACGCCGTTTCGGCGGCGCAGTCATCTTCTTTAATTTTGTTTTATTTACTCTTCTTTTATTTCCTTTTCTTTGTGGCATTTTTGCGGATTTTATCGGAGTTTCTGTTGCAGAAACTCCTTTTTTCTCCGCAGAAACCCCGTTTTTTGACGCACTTTCCAAGGCCTCCTGTGCGGGTTCGCTTTCAAGAAGCCAATACTTTGACTTATCAACTTTGTTTCGCACCGTCACGGCGGCGTAGCGACGCTGGATTCCGGCTGAGGTAATAACATTCTGCTTCACAAGGGACGCATTGAAAAGTCCGATCTCGGCGCAGTACTGAATAATCTCAGC
>JBGVOJ010000477.1:0-4637 GCA_045126415.1 Eubacteriales bacterium
TAAATTCGCAAAAAGGTTTCATCGCAGATTCTAAGAAAATTATAACAGAAATTGTCGGAAAAGGCAAGGAAAACGAACGGATTTCGCAAAATTGTTCATAGGGGATTCACATTTCAGGCTTATAATATTTATGATTTTATACAAATTTTTACATATGCAGAAAGGAACTCTCAAAATGAAGAAAAAATTGATGAGCGCAATTCTGGCGGCTCTGATGCTGGCTTCCTCCGCAGCGATGTTCTCCTGCTCTGATGCCGGCAGCACGGATAACACAAATACGGAAGGCACTCCGTCCGCATCCGAAGAAGTTGTGGAAGAAACCGAAGCCGAAACCGAAGAAATCAAGCCCGACCTTCCGGCGGATCTTTCCTTCAGCGGCTCCACCTTCACCTTCGGCGTTGTTGACAACGCAAACGCACGCAACTTCCTCGTTATGGAAGAACTGACCGGCGAAGCACTGAACGACGCACAGTATTCCGTTATCGAAACCGCGCAGGAAGAACTCGACATTACGATCGAACAGAATGTTCTGACGACCGGTTATCCGGCAGCGGGCAGCCTGACTCCCCTGATCGCGGCAGGCGACGATACCATTCAGGTAGCGAACGTCTTCTGCGTTGACACGACGACCCTTTTGACCGGCGGTCAGATCCTCGGCTACAAGGACGTACCGTACATTGACCTCGACAAGCCCTACTGGGACAAGAGCGTCAACAACGAACTCATGCTCGGCGATATGCGTTATGCAGCGATCGGCGACCTCTCCATCTCCACGCACGACCTGACCTACATCCTTCTGTTCAACAAGCAGCAGATCACCGACTACGGCATGGACAGCCCGTATGAACTCGTAAACGGCGGCAAGTGGACCGTGGATACGATGGCGGCCATGATGGCAAACGCGACCATCGACCTCAACGGTGACGGTCAGTGGACGCGCGACGACCAGTACGGCTATGCGGCACACTCCAAGATGACTCTCCCGAGCTTCTGGATCGGTGCAGGCTTCCAGACCATCGCGCTGGACGACGCCGGCTATCCGCAGATTCACATCGGCGACGAACAGTTTGTAAACTTCTTCGAAAAGGTATTCCAGATCACTTACGACAACAACTCCAAGTACAACGGTTCCGACCGTGACGCCGGTCAGGACGTTCCGACCGCATCCCGCGAACTGTTCCAGGAAGGCAAAGTCCTGTTCATCGACTGCTCGATGTTCTGGGTCGGCGCACTCCGCGATATGGAAACCGACTTCGGTATCATCCCCTATCCGAAGCTTGACGAAGCACAGGCTGACTACCACGCACGTGTAAGCTACTACATGCCTCCGGTACTTCCCGCGACCATCAAGAATATGGAACTGGTCGGCGCGGTTCTCGAACTGACCAACTACCTCGCAAAGAAGGAAGTTACCCCCGCGTACTATGACATCGCTCTCAAGGGTAAGGTATCCCGTGACGAAGAAAGCGTTGCCATGCTCGACCTCATTTTCGCCAACCGCGTGATCGACCTCGGCGACACGCTGTTCTGCTCTCTCGTACGTGACAACTTCATGGCGTCCATGTATGCGAACAACCAGCGCGACATCGTGTCCACCTACACCAAGCAGCAGAAGCCGCTTGCAAAGAACATCGAAAAGGTCATGGATCTTGTTGCCGCTCCGTAAAAGCGAAAATAGTTTTTCCCTTTTCCGCGGAAATTCTCCGGAGTTTCCGCGGATTTTTTACGCTGTCAGCTGGGATTCTTAAGGAAATTGATTTTTTTGTACATATTATTATTATAAACCTGTTCACAATTCAGCAAAGAAACCACTTGTATTTCTTCGGCAGTTGGAGTATAATAAAACGGATTTCGGATTTTTCCACAATAACTATTACAGAATAGAGGCTTTATGATTATGCAGACCCTGCTCGCTCTTTCCGTTGCGATGCTTGCCGGCCTGATGATGTCCAGACTGACGAAAGTCTGGAATCTCCCCGCCGTCACCGCATATCTGGTTGCCGGGATTCTGATCGGTCCGTACTGTCTCGGACAGCTCGGTATTCCCGGACTTGGTTTTATCTCTCATGAGGACGTTACGTCCTACTCTATCGTTTCCGAAGCGGCTCTCGGCTTTATCGCGGTGGCGATGGGCAACGAGTTCCGTCTTTCTGAACTCAAGCACATCGGCCGCAAGGCGGTTGTGATTGCGATCTTCCAGGCAATCGTTGCGACGATCTTCGTGGACATCGCGCTGATCTTGCTTCACTTCATCATGCCCGACAAGCTCCCGCTGTCCTGCGCCATTACGCTCGGTGCGGTCGCTACGGCTACGGCTCCCGCCGCAACGCTCATGGTCGTCAAGCAGTACAAGGCGGACGGCCCTCTGACCAAGATGCTCCTTCCCGTCGTTGCGCTCGACGACGTGGTCGGTCTGATCGTGTTTGCGATCTCCTTCGGGATTGCCAAGGCTCTGGAACACGGCGCGCTTGATATCGTCTCCATTATTGTAAATCCGCTGGTGGAAGTCGTTGCATCCCTGATTCTCGGTGCGCTGATCGGCCTGCTGTTCCACTTCACCGAACAGTTCTTCCACTCCCGCAGCAAGCGTATGACCATTTCCGTCACTTACGTTTTCCTCGCGGTTGCGCTGTCCATGGCGGAATTCCACCTCGGCCCCGTGACCGTCGAATTCTCCTCTCTCCTCGTCTGCATGATGATGGGTACCATCTTCTGCAACCTTTGTGATTTCTCCGAAGAACTTATGGAGCGTATGGACCGCTGGACGGGTCCGATCATGGTGCTGTTCTTCGTTATCAGCGGTGCCGACCTCGAGTTCTCCGTCTTCAGCGACTGGGCAATCATCCTCGTCGGCGTGGTTTACATCCTCTTCCGCTCTGCCGGTAAGATTGTCGGTGCGAACATCTCCGCGAAGTTCATGAAGACCGAGCCGACCATCCAGAAGTACCTCGGCATCACGCTCCTTCCGCAGGCCGGCGTTGCCCTCGGTATGACGCTGACCGCCCTTTCTCTCGGCGAACCCGGCGTTATCATCCGCAGCGTTGCTCTGTTTGCCGTTCTCGTCTATGAACTTGTCGGTCCTCTGCTGACCCGCATCGCGCTCGAAAAGGCCGGTGAAATCACCGAAAAGCCCATCCCCGCCCGTATGCAGGCCAAGCTGGATGCGAAGAAATAAGACATGTAGTTTCTTGGGGAAAACTTTTTCACGAAAAAGTTTTCCCCAAACCCCTTTCAAAAAGCTTTATACGAATAGATAAAACAAAGTACCATGCAGATTTTTTGTGAATCGGCACGGTACTTTTGGTTTCAGAAGATTCCGATGAGACTGATGCGGTAGGAGACGTCGCGGGTGAAATTGGATGCCCAGATGATAGCAGCCATTTCATTCGCATAATCTCCGAGACGGCGGCTGACTTCCTCGACGGTGTCAAGATCGACGTCCGGGGACAGTTCCATGAGGATCAGGACGCAGTTTGCTTCTTTCAGTTCTTCTGCGGAGGCATACAGATGTTCCGCTTCATCCGGGAGGGTTTCCTTGCTTTCCGCGACGGTTTCGCGGTACAGGATGGGGCGGGTCGGATCTTCCGGGAAGGGAAAATCAGCAAAATCAAGTTGGATGTATTCCGGGACATTGAGCATTTCGTCGAACATCCGGCAGCATTGCTTCATGACGGACGCGCTGCACGGGTAGGTGACATAACGGTTTCCGTCATCCAATGTGATCTCGTTCTTTTCGGGATAGCGGTGGATCATGAGCTTCGGGGTGGTGTTCTCTTTCATTTTTTCTCTCTCCTCGTAAATCTCAATCATTTTGCGGCAGTTGTTGTAGGATTCCAGCAGAGTCTGCTCCTTTTCGCGGAGATGACGCAGGATGGTTTCGTTGTCCGCGTCGAGAAAGCGGCTGCGGATCTCCTCGAGCGTGAAACCCACCTCTTTCAGTTCGACGATGCGGTTGTATTGCTCAATCTGCGCGCGGCTGTAGTAGCGGTAGCCGTTGTCGGGATGGATGTACTCGGCTTTCAGGACGCCGACCTTGTCGTAAAAACGGAGGGTCTTTTCGGAGGTATTGCAGAGTTTTGCGAATTCACTGATTTTCAGCATGGCGGTTTCCTCGTTTGTTCGTTCTGACCTTAGTATAACATTCCCCATTGGGGGAAAGTCAAGGGGATTGCGGAAAAAATTTCGCAAAAGCAAAGATATGACGGATTTTTCTGGGAATTTCTGCAATCCTCTTGATTATCCGACGGGGGTGTGGTAAAATGTTAGGGAATAATTCACAGATTTCATAAAAACCGTCCAAAAACGGTTTTTAAATTTGCGAATCTGTATGAAAGAAAGGATTTCCTATGAATCAGCGTGAAAAATTCTCATCGCGTCTCGGTTTCATCCTGATCTCGGCGGGCTGTGCCATAGGGCTTGGCAACGTCTACCGCTTCCCGATCATCACCGGCGCGTACGGCGGCGCAATGTTCGTGCTTGTTTACATTGCGTTCCTCCTTCTTCTCGGCGTTCCCGTCATGACGGCGGAACTGGCAGTCGGACGTGCCAGCCAGAGAAGTATTGCATCCTCCTTTGACGTCCTCGAAAAGAAAGGCCAGAAATGGCACTGGATGAAGTTCCTCGGCATCGCCGGCAAC